>JBDZVU010000071.1:0-17493 GCA_040255845.1 Nitrospiraceae bacterium
TGAGGCCCCTTCGCCTCATGGTGCCGCTCGGCGGCCGCACGGAACTGCGGGACGACTGTTCAGCGACCGTGCGGTCCGCCTGGTGTCGCTCCGTGCGGGTGCAGGCTTGGCCATGTCTCCCTGGGATGTCGCCAACGAGCGAGAGGGGAGCTACGCCAGCCTCAACTCGGTCAACAGGGCGGGACTGTTCCCTCCGCTGATGTCCGGGATGATGCTGAGCTCGAGCACGGTCACGGCAGGAAGTTCGACACGATGATCTTCTGTTTCGCTGATGGTCCCAGGAGGGCTGAAGTTCCACTGCTGTCGCACGATCTCGTGGTAGGACCGTCCTCCATCCCCGGACCATCGTAGGACGTACTCTTGCGTGCGCTGATGGGCGGGCTCCACAAAACTCATCCAGATGCGATGCAGATGCTGCGGATGGTCGAAGTGAAGGCGGATGGTTTGCTTGCCGCCTTCCGCTGCCTGCCAGCCGATCCCCTGATTCGGCAGCAACGCCGACTCAATCGGGTAGGTCGCCTCTTCTGACGTGACCTCCACTTCGGAAATCGCCTCCAGAGGCAGCCAGTATGGCTGGGATGAGACGGCTTCTTCTTCGACCTGCCCCGTGATCCGCTTGCGCATGGGCCCCTCCCGCGTGTCCTCAGGAACCGCCGCCGGTCACTTGAATCGTCCCGGGCAACTTGACCTCGCCCTCCGCCGACGAGGAACGGACTTCATACTGAACGTCACCGGGACTGCTGAAACACACGCTGGCTGATTCCAGGGTGTTCAGTCTGGCCGTGTAATGCTGCCGGTCGGCTTGCCTCATCAGCCTCCCGAAGTTGCGCTCGCAGTTGAGGCGGCCCATGACCGGGTCCATGAACACGACTTCGGCGGCGCCTTGGCGTTTGTTGACCCACCGGATTTCGTCTCCCGGCTTGACGGTCAGCGCCGAAGGGGAAAGCTCGTTCTGAATGATGACATCCTTCACGTCGCCTGTTCGCGTCACGGAGGGCAGGTGGTTTTTTCCCATCCCCTGACACGCAGTGAGAAGGAGCAGCGCGATGCCAACCGCCATGTTCCGCCCAGTCAGTCCCATGATGACCCCCTCTGTGTGCGCCTCCACGTCCTTTGATTCGGCGCCGTCACGTGACGGTTCGTGTACCAGCTTGTCTCTATCGGGGTTGGTGCGCCGTTGAGACTCGGATCACTCCCGGCGGACGGAGAGAAGTTCCCTAGGCAAGGCCGAGCAAAGGGGTGTTCACACCAGGACCCCGTGCGTGTTGGACAGCAGAGGGTTAGCGGCCAGAGGGCGTCAGCGACAGTGAGCCGTGCGGGACGCCGAGCGGTTGGATCTGCGGGAATGTGGGCTGCGCCTGCGGCGCGCTCTGAAGCGGGGCCGAGAACGAGGGCGTCTGAGTCAGCGAGCCGTGCGGGACCCCGAGCGGCTGAATCTGCGGGAACGTCGGCTGCAGGAACGGCGCAGCCAGCGGAGAAGGCGCGCTGGGGGCGGCGAGCGCCGATTGGAGGCGCTGAATCGAGGTCACCCCGCCCGGCTGAGCCGCCGCCGTTCCAGAAGCGGGAGACGGGGGTGGACTGCCGGGTTGCGCCGTCATGGTGTGTTCCAGCGCGTGGAGATGCCGGTTCGACGGGTGCAATTGCTGCGCTTGAAAGATCAAGCCGCCGATTAACGGCGGGACCATCGAGCCCTGCACCGAGTGGATCCAACTGGTCCAAGCCTGCGACAGGAGAGTTTGGGCCTGCATCTGATCGAGCACCTTCTGCCGCTCGGCAATCAACGCTTCGATCTGCTCCGGCGACCGGGCCTCCGCCAAGGCGCGGTTCGCCGCGTCGAGCTGCTGCCGCAGTTGGTCGGTTTCGGCCCGCAGCGAGACCAATTCCTTCCTGACGCTGTCATGCTCCCGCAGCGCGGCGATGGCGCGGATCGCCTCGTCACGGTCCACGTACGCCGTGAGATCCACATGGATCATCGCGGCCCCGCCTTCCTTGCGCATCGACGTCTGTTGATCGAGCACCGTGAGGCTGCCGGCGGAGTAGCTGCGGAGCTCATCGCGGGTGAGGTCGAAGTGCTTCACCTCCGTCACGCTTTCCAGATAGGTGGCCGCTTGCTCCAGCGCTTGCCGCTTGGCCGATTCGATGGCCATGCGGAGGGCGTCACCGCGTGAGTCGTGCGCGCCCAGGCGATAGTCGCTGCTCACCGTGACTTTCGACGCCGGCTCGGGTTCAGCCTGCGGTGTCACGGCTCCGGCGGCCGACGTGGTTTCCATGTACAAGGGCACCGCGTCGCGTCGGTATTGCTCGGGGATCGAGCGCAGTTCGGTGGTGAAGTTGATCGTGCCGTGGTCGTCCGTATAGCGGTAGATCTGGGAGCCGGCGAACGAGGGAAGGGCGGTCGCCAAGACGGACCACAGGAGGAGGGGAGGACACACACGCATCGGACCACCCTCGTCGTGAGGCCTTCACTATACCAGATGCCGGCGCTGCCCCGCGCCTCAGCACGACTGATTAAGGTGTATCGGCACGGCATCCCGTCCCGGCCGGCCTTGACCGGTCAGGGACCGGGGCGTAGAGTGAACATGGTCGCGGGTGCCGCCTCAGTTGTTGGGAGGTGGTCGCCATGTTCCATGATGGGCCATCACGCCATTGCCATGGACATGGAAGGTGCGGCCTCTGCTCCGTCACCGTTCTATCCCGTTCCGTTGTCGTCCGATCCCGGTCAGCTCCTTTAGGGAGTCGTCCAAGTCATCCTCGTTCTCAGATCAACCAATCCTTCGGCGCACGCTGCGCTGCCGAGCGGGCTCGCTTCCAGGCAGGGCGGCGTCGCACCAGTCAGAGAGGACTCGCGTGGTGTCCGACGCGGGCGTGTGATCTATGTCCTTGGTGTATTGGGGAATCGTGCTGGCACTGATCGCGATGGTGGCTGATATGTTGCTCTGTTTTTCACTGTCGTATCCGAAGCGGCGGTTCAATGGGAGCGGTCACAGGTAGGTGTGCCCCGGAGTGAACCGACCGCATCCGTCACCGGAAGAGGCAATCCCCGTGATTCTCACGAGGGACTCGTGTGCCTTCGGGAGGCCTCCGTCTCACATTCCTCGAGATCGTCACTCGCCGGGCATCTCCCTAGCTGATCGCCGGGGCGGATAGGGGATACAGTAAGAGAGCTGGCGGATACGCTAGCGCTCATGGTGCGAGGTCGTCAAATGAAAGTCGGAGTGGTGCTCACGTGTCTGCTCCTGGCGTGGCCGGCCGCCTCAGTGCCTGCGCAAGAGCTCTGTGCGCAGTGTCTCAAGGGGGCCAGCAGGGATCGGGACACGTGCCTCGAATCGGCGATTAGCCGGGAGGATAAGAATTCGTGCGAGGAGCGGCACGCCGCGAAGGCGGCCGCCTGCAAGCAGGGAGAGTGTCTGCTGGAGCAGGCGGCGCAATCGGTCACGAAGCCGCCCGCCGCTCCGCCTCAAACCGCCGCCGAAGAGAGCCGGCCGTTGCGCGACGAACAAGACCAACCAAGAGACTGAGTCTCGTCCACATCAATCGTGCCCCCTCCCTCTGCCGCCGTCCAGTCGACGTTTTAGGTCGGGAAGCCCAGGATTCCCGGGGATTGCCGGGGCGACCCCGGTCGTGGGGCGCATCAAGATTGCCTAGCGGTCGTACGGAGTCGCTGTGCATTGGTTTGTGCGGCGAAGAGGCCCTTCAACCTGACAAGGAGTTGTTATGGTCACACTGAGCGATGCCCGAAAGGTGATTGCCGCGGCCGAGCACAAGGCGGCGCAGATCGGCCAACCCATGAACATTGCGGTCGCGGACGCCGGAGGCAATCTCGTCGCTCATGTGCGGATGGACGGCGCCTGGATCGGCAGTATCGACATCTCCATCAAGAAGGCCTTTACCTCGCGCGCTTTCGATATTGCGACGAAGGATCTGGCCAAAGAATGTCAGTCGGGCGGGCAGTTCTTCGGCATTCACGCGTCAAACGGCGGCCGGGTCATGATCTTTGCGGGCGGCATTCCGCTCAAACGAAACGGGAAGGTGGTCGGCGCCATCGGCGTGAGCGGCGGGTCGGGCGAGCAGGATCATGCGGTGGCGGAAGCCGGCGCCGCGGCCTTCACGTGACGGGAGAAGGAGGACGATATCATGGCCACCAATCGTGGCGTCGCCTATGTGGCACCGGGCAAGGTCGAGGTGAAAGCCATCGACTTTCCGAAGTTGGTCGGGCCTGGCGGAAGAACATGCGAGCACGGCGCCATCCTCAAGATCGTCACGACCAACATTTGCGGCAGCGACCAGCACATGGTGAGAGGCCGGACCACTGCGCCCCCCGGACTCATTTTGGGCCATGAGATCACGGGAGAGGTGATCGAAACCGGACGGGATGTGGAGTTCATCAACGTCGGAGACCTCGTCTCGGTGCCGTTCAACATCGCCTGCGGGCGTTGCCGCAACTGCAAGGAGCGATACACCGGCGTGTGTTTGAACGTGAACCCCTCGCGGGCCGGCGGCGCCTACGGGTACGTCGATATGGGCGGATGGATCGGCGGGCAGGCCGAATACGTCATGGTGCCGTATGCGGATTTCAATCTGCTCAAGTTCCCGGACAAGGCGCAGGCGATGGCCAAGATCCGTGACCTGACCTGCTTGAGCGACATCCTGCCCACCGGGTATCACGGGTGTGTCACCGCCGGTGTGACGACCGGCTCTACGGTGCTGATTTCCGGCGCCGGACCGGTCGGGCTCGCTGCCGCCGCAGCCGCCTTCCTGCTGGGCGCTGCCGTCGTCATCGTCTCCGACTTCAACAAGGAACGGCTTGCGCAGGCGCGGTCGTTCGGATGCGAAACGATCGATCTCTCGGAAGGCGGATCGATCACGGAGCGCATCGCGCAGATTCTTGGGGTGCCGGAAGTGGATTGCTCCGTCGACTGCGTGGGATTCGAGGCCAAGGGGCACGGCGGGGCGGATCAGCCTGCCGTCGTGCTGAATCAATTGATGGAGGCGACGCGCGCGGCCGGCTCGATCGGCATCCCGGGTCTGTATGTCACCGAGGACCCGGGCGCCAAGGACAGCGACGCGAAAACCGGCAACCTCATCCTTCGGTTCGGCCTTGGCTGGGCGAAATCGCACGCGTTCTTCACCGGGCAGACGCCGGTCATGAAATACAACCGCGGCTTGATGATGGCCATTCTCCACGACCGGATCGACATCGCGAACGCCGTCAACGTGCAGGTCATTACGCTGGACGAGGCTCCCCAGGGCTACAAGGATTTTGACAAGGGGGCCGCCAAGAAGTTCGTCATCGATCCCCATGGCAGCCTGAAGAAGGCCGCCTAGCGCAGCCGTTAGACGTATGCCGCCATCGCATCGTAAACCGATGCGACCGGCGTGCCATCCGCCCAGCCGTTGCAACGCATCGTCTCATCCGCTGCTCCTTCCGTCGCACCATCGTGAAACGGTGGGCGTGGGGCGCACCTGCCTCGCCCGTGCCCGTCTTAAACCGATAACAGTTTCCCTTCCCCCGTGCTATACATGCGCATCGGCTCCGGCGTCAGCCGGGTCCGGACGTGTGTGCTGTTCGCGGACAAATCGAGGCGGCTTCTTCGATGACCTTGCCGATCATTTTCCTGCTTCCGTTCCTTGCCGGCGGCGCCGGCGCGATGCTCGGGCAACGCCGGAGCTTTACCGCTGCGGCCTGGGCATCCGCCGTTCCCGTCGCGGCCAGCCTGGCGCTGCTTGCCGCTCACGCGCCTGACATCCTGGCGGGGAGGGAATTCCACGTGAGCTGGCCGTGGCTGCCCCAGCTCGGTCTGAATCTGTCGTTCAGGCTGGACGGATTGGGCCTGTTTTTCGCCCTCCTGGTTCTCGGCATCGGGCTCCTCGTCATCCTCTATGCGCGCTATTACCTGTCGCCGCGGGACCGGATCGGCCGGCTGTACGTGCTGCTGATGCTGTTCATGACGGCGATGCTGGGGATCGTGCTGTCCGAGAACGCGCTGCTGCTGGTCATGTGCTGGGAGCTGACGAGTCTCTCGTCCTTCCTGCTGATCGGGTTTTGGACGGACAGCCCGCTCGCCCGGCAGGGCGCGCGCATGGCGTTCGCGGTCACGGGGGGCGGGGGACTCGCCTTGCTCGCCGGCGTCCTGCTCATCGGCGATATCGCCGGCAGTTTCCAATTCTCCAACTGGTTCGCCTCGCGCGACGCGATCCGGGCGCATCCGCATTTCAATGCAGCGCTTGCGCTGATTCTGCTGGGGGCCTTCACCAAATCGGCGCAGTTTCCGTTTCATTTCTGGTTGCCCGCGGCGATGGCGGCCCCGACGCCGGTCTCGGCCTATCTGCACTCCGCCACCATGGTCAAAGCGGGGGTGTTCCTGCTGGCGCGGCTCTATCCGTTGCTGGGCGGAAACCTCGTGTTCGAATACGTGACCACCGCCGTCGGCCTGACCACGATGGTGTTCGGCGCCTATGTGGCCATGTTCCGGCATGATCTCAAAGGACTGCTGGCCTACTCGACGATCAGCCATTTGGGATTGATCATGTTCCTGCTTGGACTCGATACGCCGATGTCGTCGCTGGCCGCCGTCTTCCACGTCGGCAACCATGCGACGTTCAAAGCGTCGCTCTTCATGGCGGCCGGCATCGTGGATCATGAGTGCGGCACCCGCGATATGCGACGACTCGGCGGCTTGTGGAGCCGGATGCCGCAGACGGCGGCGCTGGCCATCGCCTCCGCCGCCGCCATGGCCGGCGTCCCGCTATTCAACGGGTTTCTGTCCAAAGAAATGTTTTTCGCCGAGGCGCTCGACCTTCATGATCTTCCGCTGCTCGACAATGTGGCCCCCGTGGCGGTCACGCTGGGAGCGATGTTCAGCGTCGCCTATTCGGTGCGGTTCATCCACGATGTCTTTTTCGACGAGCCGCATGATCTGCCGCATTCCCCCCACAAGCCTCCCCGCTACATGCGCGTGCCGGCGGAGCTGCTGGCGGTCGTCTGCGTCGCGGTCGGCATTTTCCCGGGCCACACCGTCGCCCCTTTGGTCGACGTGGCGGCGCGGGTGGTCGTGGGAGATACGCTGCCGCCGTATCGCATCGCGCTGTGGCACGGGTTCACCCTCCCATTGCTGATGAGCTTTGTCGCCATTACGGGCGGGTCGGTGATCTACTGGCTGCTGCGCCATCGCTACGACATTCATTTGCACGTGCCGGTCCGCTATACCGGGCGACTGCTCTTTCAGCACGCCTACGATGGCCTGGTCGTCGCGGCAGGGCGGCTCACGCGCTTTCTGCAGAACGGCTCGCTCCAGCGCTCGCTCGCGATGGTCATCGCGGCGTGCGTCGGACTCGGCGCATGGCCGCTCATCGAGCGCGGACTCGACGGCGGGGGACTGGCGCCCCAGACGCCGGCGCCCCTCGGCGCCGTGGTATGGGCGGTCGCGCTGTGCGGCGCGCTCGGCGCCGTGTGGTTCCATCACGCCCGGGTGCTCGCAGTCATCGTGGGCGGGGTCGTGGGCCTCGCCGCGTCGATCGCGTTCGCCTATTTCTCGGCTCCCGATCTCTCGCTCACCCAACTCGCCGTCGAGGTCGCGACCACGCTGGTCTTGTTGACCGGCCTGGCGCTCCTGCCGCAGTCGACACCGCGCGAATCGACGCGCCTACGCCAGGTGCGGGATGCCGTCCTTGCCGTCGCCGCCGGCGCCGTCGTGGCCCTGTTGTCTTGGGCCGTTCTGACCCGGGGCCAGGAATCGATCGCCTGGTATTTCGTCGAGAACAGCCTCCCGGGCGGCGGAGGGGCCAATGTGGTGAACGTGCTCTTGGTCGATTTCCGCGGATTCGACACCTTCGGCGAGATCACCGTTCTCGGCATGGCGGCGATGGGCGCGTGGATGCTCCTCGGCGCGTTGCGCGGCGATGAACCGGGGGCGGTTTGGAAGCCGGTGCCGAACGGCATCTTGTTCGCGGTGGCGGCGCGCATGCTGTTGCCGTTCGCGCTGCTCGTCGCGGTCTATCTGTTCCTGCGCGGCCATAATCTTCCGGGCGGCGGATTCGTCGCCGGGCTCGTGGCCGCACTGGCGATTGCCATGCAGTATATGGGCGAAGGGGTGGCTGCCAGGCTCGCACGCCGGCGGGTTGCCTTCGCGGGGCTCATCGGCGGCGGTGTGCTGCTGGCCGGTGTGACCGGGCTCGCCGCAGTCGTGGCCGGCGCGCCCTTTCTCACCAGCGCGACCCGCCATGTCCACGTGCCGCTTCTCGGCGAGATCCCGCTCCCGACCGCCGCGGCGTTCGACGCGGGCGTGTTCATGGCGGTCCTCGGGACGACGCTCCTCTTGTTAACCGTGCTCGGCGCGGCCCGACGCAAGTCGCCTGCGGCGGACGAGGAGGGGCGATGGAAGTGATGCTGGCCGCCGGTCTCGGCGTCATCACCGCCTGCGCGGTCTATCTGCTGTTGCGGGGACGTACGTTCCCGATGGTGTTCGGTTTGTCGCTCTTGTCGACCGCCGCCAACGTCTTCATCGTGTCCATGGGCCGGATCCGGCCGGGCGCGCCGCCGTTGGTCATCGGCCAAGCAACGGAGTATGTCGATCCCCTGCCGCAGGCCCTGGTGTTGACGGCCATCGTCATCGGGTTCGGCATGACGGGCTTCATCATGGCGCTTGCAGCTCGCCTGCGGCACCAGACGGGCAGCGATCATGTGGACGCGGTGGAGGCGGCGCCGGATCCGGCGACGCAGGACGCGTCATGACCGATCTGCTCGTCGTCCCCATCGTCCTCCCAGCGCTGGCGGCGGCCGCGCTCTTGATGCTGCGGCGCGCGCCGATTGCCGTGGCTCGCGCGGCCATCCTCGCCGTCACGGCGGCGCTCGCCGTGGCGGCGTTCACCATCCTGGCGCACGTCCAGCCCGGGTCGCCGTTGGTCTACGCGCTCGGCAATTGGCCGCCGCCGTTCGGCATCGTCCTGGTTGCGGACCAGTTCTCGGCGTTCATGCTGTGTGTGACGGCGCTGCTCGCGTTCGGCGTGGCGCTCTATGCCGTCCAGGGGTGGGATGCCCGCGGACGGTTCTTCCATCCGTTCTTTCTTTTTCTGCTGATGGGCGTGGACGGCGCCTTCCTGACGGGAGACCTGTTCAACCTGTTCGTGTTTTTCGAGATCCTCTTGATCGCCTCCTACTGTCTGGCGCTGCAGGGATTGGGACAGGACCAGCTGCGTGCAACGCTGCACTACGCCGCGGTGAACATTGCAGCCTCCAGCCTCTTCCTGGTCGCGGTCAGCCTGCTCTATGGCGTGACCGGCACGCTGAACATGGCGCATCTCGCCGAACGGGTGGCGCAGGTCCGCGCGGAAGACGTGGCGCTCGTGCGGGCCGCCGGTTTGTTGCTCCTCGGCGTGTTTGCGGTCAAGGCCGCGCTCTTTCCCGTCTACTTCTGGCTTCCGGGGGCCTATGCCAATGCGCCCGGCCCGGTCGCCGCCTTGTTTTCGATCATGACGAAGGTCGGAATCTATGCGATCATCCGGCTGACGACGTTGATTTACCGCGCGGATGCGGGAAGCGCGATGGAGCTGACGGCTCCGTGGTTCCTCCCGGCGGCGTTGATCACCCTGGCCGTGGCCACCGTCGGCGCGCTTGGCGCCGAGCGGTTGGCCGTGCTGACCGCGTATCTCACGATCGCGTCGGCCGGCACGATCCTCACTGCCGTGGCGATCGGCGGCGGGGCGGCGCTCTCCGCGGCGCTCTATTATCTGGCACACTCGACGTTTGTCATCGCCCTGCTGTTTCTGGTCACCGATCTGCTCGGCCGCAGCCGAGGCGGTCTGCAGGATCTGCTGCATCCGGGACCGCTGCCCCGCAACGCCGGCGCGCTGAGCCTGGCGTTTCTCGTTGCGGCCGCCACCGTGGTCGGCGTTCCGCCGTTCTCCGGATTTCTGGGAAAGCTCATGGTGTTGCAGAGCGCGAAGGACGCCGTGGCGCTCGGAGCGGTCTGGGCGGTCGTGCTCGTGACGAGCGTGCTCACGCTGATCAGCTGTTCCCGGGCCGGGACCATCCTGCTGTGGAACGTGACCGACCCGCTCCAGACAGGACCGGAGCATCCTCCGCGGGCAGGGGAGTGGGCGGCGCTGGCCGCACTGGCCGGGTGCAGCCTGCTCCTCGTCATCCTCGCCGGCCCGATCACGCGCTATACGGATGAGACCGCGGCACAGCTCATCTCACCGGCCGCCTACATCGAGGCCGTCCTCGGTGCTCCGGGTCACGATCTCATCCGGCCGTATCCGGGAGGTGTGCGGTGAACAGGATCGCTCCATTTCCGATCTTGTCGCTGGCGCTTGCGGCGGTGTGGCTGGCGCTTGCGGGCATCTCGCCGGCGCAGCTGGCGCTGGCGGTCGTCCTCGCTGTGGTGATTCCTCGCATCGCGGCGCCCTTTCTCGGCTCCCTGCCGGGGCTCCGCTCGGTCCCCATCGCGGCGCGGCTCGTCGCGCGGGTCCTCTGGGATATCGTCGTGGCGAACATCGTGGTCGCGCGGCTCGTGCTCGGGCCCGTGGGGCGCTTGCGGCCCGGGTTCCTCACGGTGCCGCTGGAGGTCACGCATCCGCATGCCATCGCGCTGTTGGCCAGCATCGTCTCGATCGTGCCGGGGTCCGTCTCCATCGGCTTCAGCGCGGACGCCCGCACGCTCTTGCTGCACGTGCTTCACGTGGAGGATGAGGAGCGCTTCATCGCGACGATCAAGGAGCGGTATGAGCGGCCGCTCCTGGAGCTGTTGAAGTGCTGACCGCGGCCGTCTATATCGCGTTTCTCTCGATCGGGCTCGCGATCGCGCTCTGCACCGTGCGCCTCCTGCGGGGTCCCGGCGCGGCGGATCGAGTGCTCGCATTCGACACGCTCTACATCAATACCATCGCGCTCTTGACCGTGCTCGACATCTACCTGTCCACCGCCGTCTTTTTTGAGGCGGCGCTGTTGATCGCGCTGACGGGGTTCGTCGCCACGACGGCGCTCGCCCGTTATTTGGCCCGCGGTACGACCATGGAGTGAATCTATGCACGACTTGCTCGTCTCCGTCTTGCTGCTGATCGGAAGCACTTTCATCGTCGTCGGGGCGATCGGCCTCATCCGGCTGCCCGATTTCTTCATGCGGCTGCACGCGCCCACCAAGGCCACGACGCTGGGCGTCGGCGGCATGCTGCTCGCGGCGGTGGTCCATGCCATCGGGGACGGCATCGCGCTGCGCGAATTGCTCATCACCGTGTTTCTGTTCCTCACCGCGCCGGTGAGCGCCTTCCTGCTCGGCCAAGCGGGCCTCCGCCGGCGGCTGCCCTCGCGCGCGCCGTTGCCGGACGCGTTGGCGGGTCAGGACCGCCTGCATGAGTGAGCCCTGCTCCTCTGTACGGGGAGATGAAGGGGAGGGGTGCAGATGCCCGCCCGTATAGGGAAGGATCAAGGGTTTTGTCTTGTCGACGGGTAGGAGCGCCGGTCCTACGATGGCCTTGCACGCTCTTCACGTGACAACTCACCGGGGGCCGGATCTCTCTCCGTCGGATCCGGCCTCAGGGATTGTCGCCGATTCGATGATTGTCGGCCTGACAAGGAGGATGACGGTGGCGATACCAGGGACACCAGCCGGTGGATTGAAGACGGTCGGTCAAGTTGCCGGGACGCATGGCTTACGGTTCCATGGCAAGCAAAATGGGTTGGCGCTCGCCCTCGAACTGCTCTCGTCGCACACCTCCGGTGCGCCCGTCGTCGATGACCACGGGGCCTTCATCGGCTTCGTCAGCGAGTTCGACCTGCTGGGCGCCATTGAGTCCGGAAAGGATTTGAATAGGCTGACCGCCGATCAGATCATGAACACGGATCACTTCGTCGCCGATGAATCGACGAGCCTGTCTGATGCCATCAACTTGATGAAGGAGAAGCATTTGCTGATTCTCCCGGTCATCAAGCAAGGCGCCGTGGCCTATTCAGTCACCCGCCACGATCTGCTGCGAGCCCGGATCGGGTTGGGCCCGGGCATCGAATTCTGACTCCGCTCATGCCCAGCCCCGAGCCTGAACGTCCCGCAGGTGCACCCTTGCATTGCCGTGCCTGCTGAAGTACGTTCTCTTTACCGTTCGCCTGGATGATCGCTCGTTCCGTTTCCTGACGGGTGATGTCCGGCCATGGTGAGCGTGGGCGGAGAATGTGGTCTATATAAATAGGTGAGCCGCCGAAAGCCACGCCCACTAGTAAGTTGACATAACGTATCTTATCAGACATTCGACATGAGCCTGGAACTGGTCGGCCGCATCCATAAAGAACTCTCGATCAGCGGCAGCGCGCTATATGAAACGGTCGTCTCGATCGCCGAACGCGTCAACCGCAAGGCGCAAATCATTCGGCTGCACTGGCACGCGTCGGCCTTGCTCGAGCGGATGGACCGGATCGCAAGCGAACTGGGCGAAGAGCTCGTGCACCATGTGTCCCGGCGGTTTCTCACGGACCCCACCGACCCCGCCGTGACCGAATTGGACCACACGCTGACCCGCGTCGCGGGTCGCATGCGGGAACTCAAGCAATCGCTCCTGGCGATCGATGGGCGCATCCGCGATTTGAAACTTGAAGCGATCCATGAAGATTTGCTGCGCCTTCAGCGCGACCTAGTTCTTAGAGATGCCGCCATCGAGCGCATTGTGATTCCCCGGCACGCCGCGGCCGTGGGCCGGCCGGTACGCGCCTGCCCCCATCGCCCTTCGGTGCAAATCGCGACCGTCCTGCGCGGTCCGTTTCTCCTTCCGCCCGGAGAGGATCTCGTCTTCCGGCCGGACGACATTGTCGTCCTGGTCGGACTGCAAACCGACCTCGAGCCGGTCCGGGAATGGTTGACGGGCCGGCCTGCCGGCGTCAGGACCGTCCCGGACGCACAGTAGGCACGCCCGGCTTCGTTCCGTTACAATAGGACGCGTCTGACGCAAGGAACTCTTCATGTCGTTGCACCGCCTTCTTCCCTGCCTCTTCCTGCTCCTGCTGGGCGTGTCGCTTCCCGCCAGGACTCATGCCGAACCGGCCACGCCAGCCGCCATTGCGGATTCACCGGGCTTCCGCATGCTGGAGGAAATCCAAACGGTCATTACCGAGCTGGCGGAACGCGCCAAACCGTCCGTCGTCAACCTCTTTCCCCTCCATGGCACCGGCCGCACCAGGGAGCCATCCGGTGAACGGCTGCCGCCGAACGCGCCAGGGTCCGGCTCGGGCCTGATCGTGGACAGCGACGGCCATATCGTGACGAACAATCACGTCATCGGAGACGCCACTGAAATCGAAGTCCGGCTCTTCGACCGCACCAAACTGATCGCCCAGGTCATCGGCCGGGATCCCGACACGGACCTCGCCGTGTTGAAGGTGACGGCCGATCATCCCTTGCCGAGCGCCCGCTTCGGCGACTCGTCCACCGTCAAGGTCGGCCAATGGGTACTGGCCGTCGGCAATCCGTTCGGCCTGGACCGCACCGTGACGCTGGGGGTGGTCAGCGGCATCGGCCGTGAAAATATCAATCTGTCGCGCTATGAAAATTTCATCCAGACCGACGCCTCGATCAATCCCGGGAACTCCGGCGGGCCGCTGTTCAATCTGCGCGGCGAGGTGATCGGGATCAACACCGCCATCATCAACTTCGCCCAGGGCATCGGCTTTGCGATTCCGTCGAACATGGCGAAGCAGGTCATCGATCAGCTGCTGGCGAAAGGCAAGGTCATCCGCGGCTGGCTGGGGGTCGGCATTCAACCGTTGACGCCGGAGTTGGCGAAGAAGTTTGGCGTCAGCGAAGGCGAAGGCGTGCTGGTGAACGAAGTCTTCGAGAAGGATCCCGCCGCCGCGGCCGGGATCAAGCCCGGCGACATCATCGTGAAGATCGACGGCGCCGTCGTCGATTCGCCGAACAAGCTGTCGCGATTGATCGGGGCGCTGCCGCCCGGCGCGACGCCCCAGATCGAAGTCGTCCGCGACCTCAAGCACCTGATGCTTGCGGTCCCGCTCAGCGAGCGGCGCGACACCGCCGTGGTGGCCTCCATTCCCCAAGCGCGCACCGAGGTGAGCATGGGATTGGATGTCCAGGACCTGACCGCGGGGCTCGCCGAGAAATTCAAGCTGCGCGAGCCGAAGGGCGTGCTCATTACGAAAGTCGAGCCGAACAGCCTCGCGCATGCGGAAGGCCTCCGCGAGGGCGACCTCATCAAGGAGGTCAACCGGATGGAAGTCGGCTCCGTCGGCGAGTTCACGTCCGCCGTGTCCCGCGTGCGGCGCGGCGATACGGTCCTCCTGCGCGTCATGCGGGAGAATCGCGCCTTCTACGTCGTCCTCAAACCGACGGGCTGACCTTCCTCAGCGCACGCTCAGTGCACGCCGACCGCCTGGCGTTCGGCCTTCTGCTGCTCCACGATCTTGGCCGTCAGCTCGCGCGGCACCTCCTCGTAGCGGGCGAAGTCCATGAGATAGCTGCCCCGTCCTCCGGTCATGGCATTCAACGCCGGGGCGTATTTGAGCAGTTCCGCCAGCGGCACCAACGCCGTGATGCGCTCCGTGTGATCGTCGGCGCTGACCGAGACGATGCGGCCCCGCCGGGCGTTCAGATCGCCCATCACCGCCCCGACCGTCTCCGTCGGCACGTCGAGTTCCACGGTCATCAGCGGTTCGAGGAGCACCGGATGGGCTTGTTCCATCGCTTTCTTGAACGCCATGGACCCGGCGATCTTGAACGCCATCTCCGACGAATCCACCACATGGTACGAGCCGTCGTACACGGCGACCCGGACGTCGACCACGGGACATCCGGCCAGGACGCCTTCGTGCATCGCTTCGACGACGCCTTTCTCGACCGCGGGAATGAAGTTGCGCGGGATCGCGCCGCCCACGATGCGGCTTTCGAAGACGAATCCCTCCCCACGCGCCAGTGGCGCGATCTCCAGCCAGCAATCTCCATACTGGCCGTGCCCGCCGGTCTGCTTCTTGTACTTCCCCTGCGCCTGCGCCGTGGTCTTGATCGTTTCGCGGTACGGGATCTTCGGGGTGTGCAGCGTCACGTCGGCGCCGAACTTGCGCCGCAGTTTCTCGAGCGCCAGGTCAATGTGCAACTGCCCGAGGCCGCTCAGGACCATTTCCTTGGTATCGGCATTGCGGACGAAGGCCAGCGTGGGATCTTCTTCGATCAACTTGTGCAGGCCCAGGCTGACCTTGTCGATGTCCGCCTTGGATTTCACCTCGATCGCAAACGAGAGCACGGGGCGTGGCAGGTTCAGCTCGGGATAGACGATGGGGTGACCTTCCTGGCACAGCGTGTCGCCGGCTTGGGTGTCCTTCAACTTGCCGATCGCCACAATGTCGCCGGCGCGGGCCTCCGGAACGGCGGTGTGCTTCTTGCCCAACACGGTGTAGAAATGGCCGAGCTTCTCGCGGACGTGCCGCCCCGCGTTGAGCACGGTCGTGTCGGCTTGGACGGTCCCTGACAGGACCCGGCAGTAGGACAGCCGCCCGACGAACGGATCGATGAGCGTCTTAAAGACGTAGGCCGAAAAGGGTTCGTCGCATCGGCCCCGGCGCTCGATCACCTCCCCGGTATCCGGATGGCGGCCGTGGACGGGATGGCGCGCAAGGCGCTCGTCGGGCGCCGGCGCGAGCGAGACGATGGCCTCGGCGAGAGACCAGACCCCGACCGTCCGGATCGCGGAGCCCGCGAACACGGGCACGAAATCACGCGCCAGCACCGCGGCCCGCAACCCGCGCCGGAGATCGTCCGGGCTCAAGGTCCCTTGCGCCACGTAGGTCTCCAGCAGCTCCTCGTTGCTCTCCGCCACCGCCTCGACCAGCTGCTTTCTGGCCTCGGCCACGATTCCGGCCGCCTCCGGCGGCACGCTCGTCAGCTCCGGCTTGGGCGAGGTCGAGCCGCTTCGGACGAGCCGCTCCTCCAGCACGTCGAGGACGCCGTCCAGGCCGGGGCCGGGTTGCACCGGCAGCGTGAGCGGCACGGGAATGCATCCCAACTGTGCGCGGACGATCTGGAGGGCACTCTCGTACGAGGCGCCGTCCCGATCCAGGCCGTTGACAAAGACCAGGCACGGGAGCTCGAGCTCCTTGATCCGGCCCCAGACCCGCGCAAGTTCCGTTCGGATCCCCACGTGCCCGATCCCCGCGTGCCCGTCCAGCAGCACGATGACGGCATCCGCCGCACGCAGCGCCGCCAACGGCTCGCCCAAGAGGCTGAGCGCGCCGGGGGTGTCGAGCAGCGTCACGGCGTGGTCCCGCCATCGATACTGCAGCAGGCTGGTACTCGTGGAACTATGATGATGGAGTTCTTCGGGCTCGAAATCCGAGACGGTCGTTCCGTGCGCGACGGAACCGAGGGCGGCGGTCACCCCGCTGACGTAGAGCAACGCTTCACTGAGAGAAGTCTTTCCCGCCCCGACGTTGGAAACAATGGCGACATTCCTGACGGGCTCCACACGGGTCCGTTCCATGGCGTGCCCTCCTCATGACGGCGAGTGGTTATGACATGGCGCTCCTTTGCAAGGTCCATCTGTGTCCGGGTTGGTACGGTGCCATCCTGCGCATCAGTCCTTGAGCCAGCCTTGATCCGCAAAACTGACGTAGCGTCCGTCGCCCACAATCACATGATCCAAGACCCGGATGCCGAGCAACTGGCCGGCCGCGGTCAAGCGGTCCGTGAGTTGCCGATCCTCGGGACTCGGCGTGGGATCGCCGCTCGGATGATTGTGAAGAAAGATGACGGCGGCCGCCGATTCCCGCACGGCCAAGGCGAACACTTCGCGCGGGTGCACGATGCTCAGCGTCAGACTGCCCTCGGAAATCGTGGTTTCGCGAAGGACGGTGTGCTTGGCATCGAGGAGCACCACCTTGAAGACTTCGCGTTTCAGATCGCGGAGGATCGGATGAAAATGGTGGAACAGATCGGCGCTTGAGGTGATGCGCGTGCCGGTGGACAAGGGATGGGCCATCGCCCGCCGGCCCACTTCCACGGCGGCTTTGACATGGGCCGCCTTCGCGGGCCCGACGCCCGGGATGCGGCACAGTTCCTCGATGCCGCACTGCGCGAGCCCGGCAATGCCGCCGATACGGTCCAGCACTTCCATGGCGACCTGCACGGCCGAGGCATCCCGTCGCCCCGTTCGGAGCAGAATCGCGAGGACCTGCGCATCGGACAGGACCGCGGATCCCTTGCTCAACAGGCGTTCACGAGGGCGTTCGGTTGCAGGCCAGTACGTGATGCCCTTCTGATGCCCGTTGACCGTCATCGTTCCCTCGCGCCATGCACAAAAAGTTGACACCTCGAACGTTTTTGTACTGGCTCGGACCGGCCGTTTTTTCCCCTGAGGCAACTACGTAGCCATAAGTCATTGAATTTTTGAGGCATGACAAATTGGTGCAGCTCTTGCTTGATCCCGCCACCAGCTGTACACGTCGTCACCTGGGAGGGTTCAATGGAATGTCCGAAATGCAAGGGGCTGATGATGCTGGAGCGGTTC
>JBDZVU010000143.1:0-4252 GCA_040255845.1 Nitrospiraceae bacterium
CAGGTCGAGGAGCCGATCTACATCAGACCGGCCGAACGCGTGACCTGGTTGTAAGGTCCACTGAACGTGCCGAGGGGAAGGCCGGGAGCCGGGAGGGGTCATTGGGCCGGTTCCCGGCAGTCCTCTTGCGCACAACGGACATGAGGCAGGGAGTTCGATGCAACTCCCTGCCTTTTTTTACCCTGCGATCGCCTAATCCTGCAATCACCTGACCATGCCCGGACGAAGCCGAATGCCGACCGCGGCACAATGGTTTGTGAGCGTGATGATTGTCCTGAGCGGCGTGTGGGGAGGGCACGCCTTGACGAAAGTCGATCAGGACCTCCGGATCATCTATACGGAATATACCTTGGCGGCGACGGACTTGGGCCATATGAACGCCAGGCTGATCAGATACCGGACGACGATTCTCCGGGCCATTGGAGCCAACACCGAACGGCAATTCGAAAATATCGTGGAGTCGCTTCCCGAGCAGAGCCGCCGCATCGAAGCGACCATCGAGCGCTACATGGAAGCCACGAAGAAGGCGCCGAGCCATTTAAGGGGCAAGGATCAGGAGACCGCGGCCCTGATCGAGTTGCGGGAGAAGTTGGATCAATACATCGAAGCGTCCCACCATACCATCGAACTGGTCCGCCACGGATGGCGCGCCGGATCGAGGACCGAGTTGCAGCGTGCGCGCGAAGCGGCCGAACGGTATGCGGCCGAACAGGCGGGTCCCAAGCTCGTCGCCGTGTCATTCGCGTTGGACCGCATGTTGGAAATCGTGGCGGAGATTGCGGGGGAGGCCCGAAGCGAGGCGGAATCGATTTTACGGCTGGCGACCAGCGTCGTCATCGGAATCAGTGTCGTCCTGGTTGCGTTCGTCGTCTCCTTGCCGGTCAGGGGCCGTCCGTAGCCACCCAGCCCCAGGGCAGCGACTTGCCCCATGCCTCCACCGGCGCGATAATACCGGCATGAAAAGCGGGACAGACGAGCGGGGCGCCAGCGTCTTGCTCGGAGCCATCATCGTCGGGGGCGTCGCCCTGTTCTGTCTGGACGTCTATCTGCCGTTGGGAATCGGCAACGGCGTGCTGTACGGCGGTCTCGTCATCCTGTCGTTCTTGCTGCCCCACCGTAAAGGCCCGATCGTCACTGCCGCGGTGTGTTCCGCGCTGGATCTCTCCGATCTCATCTGGGCGCCGATGATCGAAGGGATGCCGCGCTGGGCCGGCGTGACGAGCCGCCTGTTCAGCCTGACGGCGATCTGGCTTCCGGTCCTGTTTTTTCTGCACCAGCGGCGGGCTGAAGAGGTGTTGCAGCGCGCACACGATGAACTGGAAGTACGGGTCAAAGAGCGCACGCGCGAATTGGCCGCCGTCAACCAGACTCTCCTGGCAGAAATCGCGCAGCACATGGAGACCGAACGCTCCCTGCGGGACAGCGAGGCGGTGCTGCAAGCCAGTCAGCGCGAACTGCAACGCAGTCGCGAAGAGCTACAAGCGCTGGCCGGGCAACTGCTCACGGCGCAGGAAGAGGATCGCCGGCGAATCTCCCGTGATCTGCACGACGACGTGAATCAGCGGTTGGCGATGCTCGCGATGGATCTCCGGCGCCTGGAAAAAGACCCGTCCCGCGTGCCCGAGGGCCTCCGGGCCGCCTTGCGCCGGATCTCCGAGGGGCTGACGAGCTTGTCGGATGACGTGCGGCGAATGGCCTATCGCTTTCATCCGTCCATCCTGGACGACCTCGGGTTGGTGAAAGCCATGCGTCGGCTGGTGGACGACTTTGCGGCGCGCAACGGCGTCAAGTGCACGTTCGTGCATAAAGATCCGGTCACCCCGATCCCGGGAGAGATCGCCACCTGCGTGTACAGGGTCGCCCAGGAAGCGCTCGGCAACATCGCCCGTCACGCCCGCGCCTCGCAAGCCGAAATCGAATTGATCTGCGAAGACGATCTCATCAGCCTGTCTCTGCGCGACAATGGACAAGGTTTCGACGTGCAGGCGTCGGATCACGAAGGACATCTGGGTTTGGTCAGCATGAAGGAGCGAGTCCGTCTGGCGAAAGGGGAGCTGCAGATTCAGTCCTCGCACGGCCACGGCACGCACATCCGCGTGGACATACCTGTAGGGGGAGGGCACCATGCCGAAGCCGCGCATACTCCTGGCCGATGACCATGCGCTGGTTCTCGAGGGATATCGGCGGATCTTGGAAGAATCGTATCAGTTGGTCGGAACGGTCGCCGACGGGCGCGCGCTCGTCGAAGCGGCCAGAAAACTGCAACCCGAAATCGTCATTCTGGACGTCTCCATGCCCGTGCTCAACGGGCTTGATGCGGCGGCGCAGATCAAGAAATTCGCGCCGAAGACGAAGATCATCGTGGTCACGATGCATGCCGATACGGATTATGTGCGGTCCGCGTTCGAAGCCGGTGCCTCCGCGTATGTCCTGAAGCGTTCCGCCGTGGACGAATTGGAGCAGGCCATCAGAGCCGCCTTGGGCGGGCACTCGTACATCACCCCGTTGATTACGAAAGATGTGGTGGATGTGTTCCTCGCCAAGGCGGGGGACAAGGGCGGGGAAAACGGCCTGACGCTGCGCCAACGAGAGGTCCTCCAATTGTTGGCGGAGGGGAAGACCGCCAAGGAGATTGCCAGCGTGCTGAACATCTCCTCGCGGACGGTCGAGTTTCACAAGGGGCAGATCCTCGCCCAGCTGAACCTTCAGACGACGGCTGATCTGATCAAGTATGCCGTCACGCACGGCATCGTGACGCCAACCTGACAGCCCGTAAAATTACAGAGCCTCGTTGCCTGGCTTCCAGCTGCTCGGTCTTGACGTAACACGTGAGAAGTGCGATTGTTTGCCCCATTCGTAAGGTCTCTGTGCGAGCGGAACTACTAGTGCGCGCCGCCTAGGCAACCACATGAAGGGGCGCTCTCGCACTTCACTCACGACGAGAGGTGAAGCATGAGGACAGGCCGAGTCGGGATGCACATGGGAATGTTCCTACTGGTAGGCGCCATGGTGGCGTGGGGAAGCGGGTGCGCATCCAAGCAGGTGGCGTCGACGTCGGGCGACCAATCCACGTCCATGAAGGGCAAGGGCGACGAGACGCCCGGCACGCCCCGCTCAGAGCAGGTGACACAAGAGCGCGTCGCGTCCGTGGAGAGCCCGTCCGTGGAAAACGCCGCGCGCAGTGAGGCTGCCCCGGGTGCGACCCTTGGCTCCGGCGCTCCCGGCGCAGCATCGGGCGGGCGCTCCACCCCGGGGTTGACGGCGCCGGGCGACTCGCAAGGATTCGCAGCCGCCGCTCCCGCGCCGGCCGGATTAACCGATATCTTTTTTGATTTCGATCAATACACCATCCGCAGCGACGCCCATCCCGTGCTCGAAGCGAATGCGCGGTGGATCCGGAACGAAGGGAAGGCGATCGTCATCGAGGGGCACTGCGACGAGCGGGGAACGCTCGCGTACAACCTCGTGCTGGGCGAAAAGCGGGCGCTCGCGGCCAAGCGGTATTTGGAAGACCTCGGCGTTCCCTCCGCGCGGATCAAGACGACCAGCTACGGAGAGGTGCGTCCGTTCTGCACGGATCACAACGAAGGCTGCTGGAGCAAGAACCGCCGGGCCCACTTCGTCGCCCAATAATGGCTCGGTAAGGAGGACCTGTGAAAGGCTTGTCATTCGTCTTGTGCGCGACTGTGTTGGCCGTCGCCGGCTGCGCGGGAAAGGGGGACCGCATTCCCATCGCGATTCCCGGCACGTTGAGCGGGACGGCCGCCTCGACGGCGTCAGGACCGCGCGTGGCGGTCTTGCCGTTCGAGGATAAGCGGGCCGACCGGCGGGCGCTCGGGCAGCGCGAGAGTTTTTGGGGCGGGCACAGCGACTTTGATCTTCCGAGCGGGACCGTCTCTGAATCGACCGCAAAGGCCTTCGCCGACTACCTGAGCCGC
Organism: Nitrospiraceae bacterium; assembly: GCA_040255845.1. Classification (GTDB taxonomy): domain Bacteria; phylum Nitrospirota; class Nitrospiria; order Nitrospirales; family Nitrospiraceae; genus Nitrospira_D. Next base: position 3,939 of record JBDZVU010000143.1, read on the forward strand.
CAGGGCTGGCGCGCCTCGGTCGTCTCGTCGGCGGGCACCGACGCCGATGTGACGATTCAAGGCACGGTGACCGATCTGTCGGTCAACGCCAAGGGCGGCTTCTTCCACACCGACTTGAACGCGAAAAACAGCTTGTCGTTCCACATCGTCAACCAGAGCGACGGCAGTACCGTGCAAGAGCGCGTATCCGGCACGGCCACGGACCAAGTGTTCTGGTTCGCTCCAGAGGATGCCCAGAGCCTGGTGACGGATCTCCTGGAGAGCAACTTCAAGAAGTTCGTCAGTGACGTGCGGCTCGACGGGAAGGCTGTGCG
>JBDZVU010000144.1:0-4251 GCA_040255845.1 Nitrospiraceae bacterium
ATATCGTGTGGATGGGCGAGTAATACTGCCCAAGAACATGGGTTGTCAACGAGGAAAAGGCGGGCGATGAAAATTTTTTACTGGGTGCGCCGGAAGGGATTGTCAGTAGCCGTGCCGGGGAAGCCCGGAATGGCATCGGGGCCCTCGATGGGGTAGCTGCCGGCCAAGCCGCGCTCCGGCCCGATCGCTGCTTCGCAGGAGTACCCAGGCTCGAAAGGCCAGAGCAAGGAACGTCCGATAGCCGAACCACGAACATTGACATGCCTGAAGGTCACACCCATGCGTGAGGCGTCTCCGGATAGTTTGCTCACGCAATCCTCGGCACTGTACGACCGGCGGGAAATGACCAACGGTGTTCCGGCATCATGGTGGTACACGATGAATTCGTCGGCACAACCGGCTGACAGACAGATCAGGGTTGCGGCGAAGACCTGCAGGGGTTTCATGGGCAGCGCTCCTGTGTCAGTCACCATAGGATATGCCACCTCTCTTGTCCCCGTGCAAGCCTCGAGCGGCAAAGTGCCGTCAGGGGACAATTATTGCGGGCGGCATGTTGAAGGGTCCCCTACCAAAGTCGGGATGAAGGAGAAGGCCTAAGTCTCTGGAATTCTGGAATACAATCGCCATCACGAGCTTCCGGCGAATGGCACAAAATCTGCGGAAATGCATCCGGTGTCGAGCATGGGCGCCTTCACGATCATGGCGCCGAACCGCCGGAGGCTTTCATGAAGACGATCAATCTCTATTGGGCGAAAAACTTCGAGGTCCCGCGCAGAAGGCACTGGCCCTCTACTGTTCCAGCGAAAAACCGGATCGCGATAGGTGTGATGATGTTAGGCGTGGCTGCTTCTGTTCCCAGTGTCCTTGCAGATGCAGATGTCTACGGCTATGTGAGCCCCAGCGGCACTCCAGCCTGGACCAACGGTCCATCAGTCGGTAGCTATCGACGTCCGATGGCCAAGGGCCGGTACCATGCGTCGATTTTAGATCAGGAACTGGAGGAAGCCGTAGCCAGATACAGCCGCGAATATCGTTTGCCACCGGCGTTGCTCATGGCGGTCATGAAAGCGGAGTCCGGGTTCAATCCCACGGTGATTTCCAAAGCGGGAGCCGTCGGACTGATGCAGTTGATCCCGGAAACGGCGATTCGGCACGGTGTCAGAAATCTATACGATACAAAGGACAACATTGCCGGTGGCGCGAAACATCTCAGGTATTTGCTGGACCGGTTTGGGGGCAATGTCCGATTGGCGCTCGCCGCGTACAATGCGGGTGAACGGAAGGTGGATCGGTATCGTCAGATACCACCATTTAAGGAAACGAAGACGTATGTGAGAAAGGTCATGACCTTCTACCGGCACTATAAGGCACACGATCGCTTCACAACCGCCGGCGCAGGACGCTAAGGCGAGGGCCTGTGCCTACACCGGCTTCTCCGCGACGTATTCGATGTACTTCCAGAACTGCTTCGCCTCGTCCTCATTCAGGACGACGGGCGTATTGTTCGCCACGCCAGTCATGAAGATTTTGACTGACACCGTGTCGTGCCAGACCTGCACCTCGCAATGAGAGATTCGGTCGAGATTCAGCGCGCGATTCCCGATCTTCACAAAATGCACGGTGGGCTCCTTTCGTTGGTAAGCGTCCGCCGCGCCACCACTTCCCACGGTTGCCGCGTATGAGTCAAGAGGCCTGGGGGGAGGATCGCCGTGTTCGGTGGGCTCAAGTTTAGGGGCAGATTCACAACCGCGCCGTTCTGAACTCCGGCGTAACGGCCACGGCGGAGCGCCGGCTCAGGCCGAAGCGGCGCGTCAGGACCATGCTGCCAATGTGGTGGAAGCCGAGCTTTTCCATGACGTGCCGAGAGATGACGTTGTCCGCGAACGCGCCCATGCAGACCTGTGCCGCGTCTGCGATGTCCCGCGCGTCCAGCATCATGAGACGCAGCGCGCGCTGGTAAAGGCCCTGCCCTCGCACAGCGGGATGCACGACGCAATCGAAGATGACGGAGGAGCGGGGAGGAGGAAAGAACACCTGGCCCAACTGAGGATCTTCGCTTCGTTCCTGACGGTCGACCATCCATCCGTAGTACAGCAGACGCCCTCCTTCGGCGCGCGTATAGAGGTGATATCCTGCGGCCCGCCGCCGCTGCGCTTCCTGCTGGTACGCCGTCTCCGAAAGTTGATCAACCTCCGTTCGCCGATAGTACTGGAGGTCTTCAAAACAATCCCGCCTGAGAAACCGTGCATCAGCAGGCGGCGTGAACGTTGTCAGCGCGCGCAGATAGAAGCACAGTTCGAGACGGTGCCACAGGCGTCTGCGAACGGCCCGCGCCAATTCCCCTGGCCTCCAGCGAGGGGGAACAAGACATCCCTTATCCATGGATCGGTCGTGGCCGCAAGAGAGCCGGAGGAGCAACGACTCAGCACCTCACTCTACCGTAATGGTCCCATGCATCCGGGTGAACTTGCCCGTCGTCGCTTCGTCCGTCTCCACGGCATACTGAAACGTTCCGGAGATCGAAAAGCAGAGACCTGCAGTATCCTGGCTGGCAATTCTCGACACGAACAGAAACTTGATCCCTGAGGCTGCGACTCGTGAGCTGCCCCAGCTGGTGGACTGAAAGCCTTTGCGGCAGGACGCGATGTCGCTGAGTGACTGCATGAACGACACATCCACAAATCCCTTTGTGTCGTTAATCCAGCGGACCTCATCACCCCGGCCCAGGTGGACCGATTGCGGGGCCAGGCCGTCGGAAGTAATCCGCACCTCTGTTACCCGCCCGGTCAAAGAGGATTCCGGGATGGGCTGAGTGGCACAGGCCACGATAGTCAGAAAGAGAGAGAGGGTGACGGCATTCATGCATCGGAGGGTCGAACTCATGACCAGCGGCACCTCATACGTGCGTACTGTTGACCGGCTCCCCGCTAGGACCTCGTAATCTGTTTCCCGACCTTTCTTCCAACGATCAGGCCCAGGATTGCGGAGATGGCGAACATCGCGAGGAACAAGTAAAACAGCACTTTGGCGATCTCTGCCGCGTCGGATGCGATGCCCCCGAAGCCCAACGCTCCCGCAATGATCGCAATGATCAGAAAGATGACGGACCAGCGAAGCATACGGCCTCCTTTCGAGACAGCGACCGCGGCGTTCCCCTACACTGGTCCACTTACTGTACTGCTACGGTCGTCAAGGCAGGCCTAGGGGGACCCCTTGTGCGCTTCGATCCACGAGCCGTTACAACTCAACGGCCAATGCACGTGAGCAGCGCCTCGCAGTGGGGGTTTTGAGGATGTGGAACGGGAGGACGTGGTTGTGCTGATCAGTTTACGGACAAGCCGATAGTCTGTGAGCTAGTATCGCCCGCCCTGGCCGTAAGGATCATTGTAGGGATCAGTATATTGGCGATGCTCATCGAAGCGATACGATCTCCCGGACTGGTGAGGGCCCATGTCCAGGCTCTCCTGACTATACCCAGAACCGGGACGGTCCTCAGCGCACCCAACGACTACCGTACAGGCCGTAGCAGCGAAAATCAGGCGGCAAAGTATGTGAATCACTTCATCCTCCTTAGCGTTGCAGACGTATGAGCAGTGGGTTGCTCGCTGTCAGACTAGGTATATCCTTCTCTCCATCGCAGCTTCAAGAATTTCACAGCCGGAATAGGTGAGCCGTCCCCGGTCGTGATGGCCGGGGACATCTCCAAGGTGATGTTTTCTTGATGGGTTTGCCCGTCGACCATTATGGAGATTCGCCGAAGATCAAAGATAGTCCCGGATGTTTCGGCATCAGTTGCAGGGACAGTTCTGTCTGATACCCCGGTTTCTTCCCGTCCAATAGCAGTTCTCTCCTCGATGAGCCTCAAATTGCACCAACTATTCGCCAACGTGTTGACCGCTGGCACTTACGTGCGCGCTCGCGGGTGAAGAGGTCACATGGATGGTTTGCATAGAGGGCGCGAAGAAGGGACATCAACTAAATGCGATCAGGACGACGATAACAGCGGCCTGGCACAAGGCGGATAAGACTGTTGTGTAGGGCGCATGCCGAAGTTTCTTAGGGACAGGGTCTATAGCCTTACCGGGAGACAAGATATGGAACTAGGTTGGTTCAATAACGAAAGACGAATGACCTTCCGAGCTTTTAGTAGGACCTGTTTCACCGCATACCCATGGCATCTCTCGGAACATCATGTCTGCTACTAAATATGGCCTCTTGTACCTCTCTCAATGTCTCTGATTGAGAGGAAGC
>JBDZVU010000145.1:0-4215 GCA_040255845.1 Nitrospiraceae bacterium
CGGCTGGCGGGCCGGCTGGGGGGAGTGTCCTGTATCGTGTCGACGGTCCACAACTCGATCAAGGACTACGAAGTGAGCCGGGTGAAACGCTCGTGTTACGAAGCCATCCTCCGCCTGACCGCTCCGTGGGCGCGGCTGATCATCTGCGTGTCAGACGCCATGCGGCAGGATGTGGTCGAGATGTGCCCCGACGCCGGTCCGCGCAGCGTGACGATCCGCAATGGAGTCGCCCGATCCTATTTGGACGGGCACGGCCACGGCGCTCGCATCCGGGCCGAGTGGCGCTGCAGCGACGGCCCCGTCTTGCTGATCGTTGCCAGGCTGACCGAGCAGAAAGGCCACCGGTACTTGCTGGAGGCCTTGCCGCCGTTGCTCGAGGAATGGCCGTCGCTCACCTGCCTGATGGTCGGAGACGGTCATTGCCGTGACGCGCTCCAACACCAGGCGGAGCGTCTGGGCGTGAGAGGCGCCTGTCGGTTCGTCGGGGCGACGGACGACGTGCGTGACTTCTACGCCGCCGCCGATGTCGTGGTCTTGCCCTCGCTGTCGGAAGGCTTTCCCTTCGTGCTGCTGGAAGCTCTCGCCATGGCCAGACCGGTGGTGGCCACCTCGGTCAACGGCGTGCCCGAGATCATCGAGGACGGGCGGACAGGACTGCTCGTCCCGCCCCGCGATGCCGCCGCGCTGCGGCGCGCCATTGGACGGATCCTGCGCGCTCCCTCCGTGGCGCAGCAGATGGCGCGCGCCGGGCGCGCGGTCGTCGCGGCCCAGTTTACGGCCGAGCGGATGGTGCGGGAGACGGAGTCGGCGCTAGAGCGGGTGCTGCCCAAGGCATCTATGACGCCGATCGAGGAGGCGGCGGCATGAAGGGCTGGATCATCTATGCGGCGGCGGCCTCGCACTGCCCCTGCGGAAGTCGACGACCGTTGCGCCTCGCGTTCCGGACTCCGACTAGACGCTATGTCGGATGCACAGCCTGCGGCCTGGTGTTCCTGTATCCCCGCCCGGACCGGGAGACGGTGGAAAGCTACTTCCGTGACTCGTATGACGAACGGTACGGAGCGGCAGAGGCCTCTGATGAGCGGACTCCCGTCTTCGAAAGTATGCTGACGCACCTTCTGGAATGCTGCCCGCGGCCGGGCAGCATCTTGGACATTGGATGCGGCGATGGCGACTTTCTCGCCCTGTGCCGCAGCGCCGGATGGACCTGCGCCGGCATCGAGCTGTCCCGGGGTGCCGCAGCGCGGGCGGCCAAGCGTGGGTTCACCATGCTCGCGCCCCAAGCATTGGAAGCGCCGGATGGAGCGGGCTCGTTCGACGCCGTCACCCTGATCAACGTGCTGGAAACCGTCGCGGATCCCTTGCAGATGCTGGAGCAGGCTTCCCGGGCCTTGTCGTTCAACGGTGTGCTCCTGGTCAGAGCTACGAACGGATCGTTTCACCTGCCGATGCGCAGGTTTACCCGATGGATCGGATCGCAATACGACCAGGCGTTTCACTGGTACGTCTATACTGCCAAGTCCCTCCGCGCGTTGATGGAGGCCGCCGGCTTGACCGTCATCGCGGCGCGCAATTCGAGGCCCAGCCGCGGGCCCCTCTCGGCCGAGCATGCCTGGTGGAGCCGCGCTAAGTGGACCGTCAGCCGCGGCGTGCTGTGGCCGATGGCGCAGGGGCTGTATCGCGTGACGGGCGGCCGCGTGCTCGGCGCACCGTCCTTCGAGATGGCCGCGCGCCGGCAGGAGGACCGATGAGCGGCTATCCCATCGTGCACCGCTCGTGGCGCAAGACGGTCCGGCGCTGGGTTACCCTGCTGCTCGTCTGTCTCCTCGGAGCGGCCGCAGCCGTGGCCGTGCGCACGCTCTTGGAGCAGGTGGGCTCCTCCAAACATACGCGCTATGAGCCGGTGGACGTGCCGCCCTCGTCCGTCTCTCCCCGGCATGAACGCGAGCGGGAAGAGCTCGAGCGCCGGAATCAGACGCACTCCAACCAGGGATTGTGACGCGATGTGCGGGATTTGCGGAATGGTGGGGTTGGAGGACGCGGAGCTCTTAACCCGCATGTTGAAGCGGCTGGTGCACCGCGGTCCGGATGAAGAGGGGACTCATCGCGAGCGCGGCGCCGCATTCGGCGTCAGACGGCTGCGAGTCATCGATCCGGCCGGCGGCCAACAGCCCGTGCGCAATGAAGCGGGCACGGTGTGGGCCGTGATGAACGGAGAGATCTACAACTACCGCGAACTGCGGGCCGACCTCCTCGAGCGGGGGCATCGCCTGCGTTCGTCGGGGGACACCGAGGTGCTCGTGCATCTCTATGAGGACGAGGGAGTGGCGGGCTTCGAGCGGCTCCGCGGCATGTTCGCCATCGCGCTGTGGGACGTCGAGCGCCGCCAAGCCGTGTTGATTAGAGACCGTCTCGGCATCAAGCCGCTCTATTACGCGGTGCGGCCGCCGGCCGGCGGCGGCGGAGCGCGCCTCCTGTTTGCGTCGGAGCTGCCGGCCCTGCTCGAAGGACTTCCGGATTGGCGTGTGCGGCCGGCGGCCGTCGCCGATTACTTGACCCATCTCTACGTCCCGGGCCCGGACACGATCATCGAAGGCGTCTCGCAACTCCCGCCCGGTCATATCATGACGATCTGCGACGGGCGCCTTGAGATCAGGGACTATTACCGGGTCGAGCAGCACGCGAGCTCAGCCGGGATGCCGCGTGATGCAGCCGAGACCGACATGTTGGCCGCACTCCGCGAGGCGGTCACGTCGCACTTGGTGAGCGACGTGCCGCTGGGGCTCTTCCTCTCCGGAGGATTGGACAGCGCCGCGTTGTTGGCGCTGATGCATGAGGCGGGGGCCGGTTCCGTGAAGACCTTCACGATCGGCTATGAGCATCCTGCCGACCGATCGTTCAACGAGCTGGCGCAGGCCAGGGCCATCGCGCGGCATTTCGGGGCGTCGCACCACGAAGCCATCCTCAATCCTGATCTGCGAGCACTTCTCCCGCGCGTCGTGGCCGCGATGGGCGAACCCTTCGCGGATTCGTCGGCGATTCCCACGTACCTCGTGTCTCAAGTGGCGCGGCGCACCGTCACGGTCGCGCTTTCCGGTATCGGGGGGGACGAACTGTTCGGCGGCTATCCCCGGCATCTCGGCATCAGAGCCGCAGGTTGGTATCAGCGGATGCCGCACGGCCTGCGCACGTGGCTGTCCCGAGCGGGGACCAGCCTGCTGAAGGAGACCGGATCGGCGCGGGACAAGATGGGCCGGGTGCGGCGGTTTCTCGCGGACGGGCACCGCCCGCTGGCCGAGCAGTATCGCCGCTGGACGACCTTCATCCCGGCGGAATGGGAAGGCGCCGTATGGACTCCGCGCATTGCCGCCGCGGTGGCCGCCGGTATGCCCGGTTCACCGACCGAACGGCTCTTCGACCAATGGCCCTCCACAGATCCCGCGGATCGGGCCATGGGAGTGGATCTGCGCACGTATTTGCCTGACGATCTGCTGCGAATGGGCGACCGGATGAGCATGGCGCATTCACTCGAGCTCCGCGTGCCGTTCTGTGACCACCACGCCGTGGCCTCCGCACTTCGCCTGCCGGCCGACGTCCGGTTCATGGGCGGCCAGCTCAAGGGATTCATGCGCCGCATGTTGCAAGGTCTGTTGCCGGCTGACGTGCTCGCGGCGCCGAAACGGGGATTCATGGTTCCCCTGGCGCGCTGGTTGCGGGAGGAACTGCGCGACATGGCGGGAGACCTCTTATCCGACGACGCGGTGCGGCGCCGGGATTACGTGACGCCGGCCTACGTGCACTGGCTCCGTGCCCAGCACGACGCCGGCCGACGGAATTGCGCGGACCAGCTCTACGCGCTGATGGTGTTGGAGTTATGGCATCGCACCGTCGAGGCGCGCGCCGATGTGTCCGCGGAGGAGCCCGTGTTGTCATGAATGTGGCCATGCTTGCGGAGGTTTCGGCGGATCGGGTGATCGGCGGAGCGGAACGGGTTCTCCGCCAGCAAGCCCTTGGACTTGCAGCCATGGGCCACCGGGTCGAACTCCTTGTCCGCGCGCCGGAAGGCGCCGTGGAAGACGCGATCATGGTGGGTGGCATTCGAGAGCGCCGGTATGCCGTCAATCGGGCGCACGAGGCGGCGTTTGTCTGGTCGTCCATGCGGCGGTCGGTTGCCTTGTTCGATCGCATGAGACAGACTGAGCCCCTCGACGCCGT
>JBDZVU010000072.1:0-16991 GCA_040255845.1 Nitrospiraceae bacterium
GTCTCCCGGCGTCCCCGGAGCGAGCACGACCGTCACTTTCTGTCCCTCGCCGAATAAGGGCGACGGCGGCGTCGACATCGCCGGAGCGGAGGAGGGCGGAGCCGGCGCGGGCGGCGCAGGAGCCGGAGACGGAGCGGAGCCCATGGGGGCGCTGGCCGGAGGAATCGGAGCTGGAGGTGGAACCGGAGTGGGCGCGCCTGGTTCCGGTGCCGGTGTCGTGGCGGACGGCGGAGCGGCGGGGGCCGGTTGCGGTGCACTGGGCGCGGGGACAGGAGCGGGCGGCCGGGCCGCCATCGGAGGTGGAGGCGCCGGCGATTCACCGAGCATTTGGGCGATGAAGTCCGTAATCATTTCCGGCTCCATGGCCACGTAGGCCCCGCCCGCCACCAATAAGAGGAGCAGGAGCCACATCAGCGGCCGACCGCCTGACTTCTTGGGAGATTTCATCGGAGAGGACGACCGGACGTTCGTCGTCTGCTCCAACTCCTCCTCTGTAAACTCCAAATCAGGCTCCGGCTGGCGGGCAAACACAAGGCTCCAATGCAACGGGCCCTCAGCCGACAGGCTTCCTGTACCAGCGAACATCTCGCACCTCCCTGTGTCGAACCATGGTCTCGATCGTAAGGATGGGAAAGTACTTATCACCAAGCCTAGAAGGAGTCAATTTTGTGGGTGAATTCCACAGCCCATGACTCCACTCAGCATGACTGTACGTGGCTGCAGGCCAGGACTTGATGCTCCCGGCTGCCTGAACGGTAGACCGTCACCCCTTTGCATCCCAGCTCGTGCGCGAGCAGAAAAGCGGCGGAGACGTCTTTCGGGCTCGCGAACGAAGGCAGATTAATCGTTTTGGAGACGCCGCTGTCGCTATAGCGCTGAAAGACCGCCTGCATGCGGACGTGATGCGTGGGCGCGATATCGTGCGCGGTCACGAACAGCCGGCGCAACTCCGCCGGCACCTCGGTCAGGTGCCGGATGGATTCGCTCCGGGACAGTTCCTGCTGCAAGCGCGCGATGGGCAGCCCGCGCAACCGAGCTTGCCGGAGAAACTCGGGATGCACCGAGTGCAGACGGATGTCCTCCATGATGGTGCGAGTGACGCTCAACCCGTAGAGCGGTTCGATGCCGGCCGAGCAGTCGGCGATGATGCTGATGGTGCCCGTCGGAGCAATGGTGGTGACGGTGGCGTTGCGCAGGCGGCGGCCGTCGGCTTGCAGGCGGCTGCCTTTGTAAGCCGGAAAGAGTCCTCGCTCGTTGGCCAGTTCACGGGATGCGGCGTGGGCATGGGTCTGGATCATCCGCATCAGTTCGTCGGCGACCTGGAGGGCTTCCTCCGAATCATACGGGATGCCGAGTTGGATCAGCAGATCGGCGAAGCCCATGATGCCCAGCCCGATTTTTCTCGTCAGTTTGGTCTGGCGCTCGATGGCCGGGAACGGGAACCGCGTCCGGTCCAACACGTTGTCCAGGAACCGCACGGCGATCGGGACGATGGCGGCCAGGCGATCATAGTCGATGGCCCGCCGCCCGGTCCCGCGGAGACAACGGGCGACGTTGATGGAGCCGAGCGTGCACGACTCGTAACCTAGCAGCGGCTGCTCTCCACAGGGATTCGTCGCCTCGATCGCCCCGAGCTGCGGCGTGGGATTCGCGCGGTTGATGGTGTCGAGAAAGATGACGCCGGGTTCGCCCGATTGCCACGCGGCTTCGACAAGCCGATCGAACACCAGCGCCGCCGAGATGTGTTTGACTGCTTTCCCAGTCCGGGGATTGACGAGGGCGTAGCGACGCTCCCGGCGGACGGCGTCCATGAAGCCGTCCGTCAAGCCGACGGAGACGTTGAAGTTGGTCATTTCCGACGGATTCTGCTTCAGCGCGATGAAGTCGAGGATGTCGGGGTGATCCACCCGCAGGATGCCCATGTTGGCGCCGCGGCGCGTCCCGCCCTGTTTGATGACGTCGGTGGACATATTGAAGACGCGCATGAACGAGACGGGACCCGATGCGGCCCCGCTGGTGGTGGCCACGACGTCGCCGGCGGGCCGGAGGCGGCTGAACGAAAACCCCGTGCCGCCGCCCGACTGATGGATGAGTGCCTGGTACTTCACCGCGTCGAAAATGGATTCCAGCGAGTCGTCCACCGGCAGGACGAAGCAGGCGGACAGTTGCTGCAAGGGACGGCCGGCGTTCATGAGGGTCGGGGAGTTCGGCAGAAACGTCCGCGAGGCCATGAGATCGTAGAACCGTCGCGCGGCGTGCGGCAGACGTGTGCCGCGCGGATACAAGGATTCGGCTTTCGCGATATCGTCCGCCACTCGACGGAACATGTCGGCCGGCGTCTCGACGACCCGGCCGCGGGCGTCTCGGGCTAAATAGCGCTGACGCAGGACGGTGAGTGCGTTGGCGGTGAGGCGGGGCCGCGTGAAGTGCGCACTTCGACTCGCCATAGTCTCTGCATTATAGCGCGTCGTCGCCGGGTCCACACCTGATCGAGGCCGCCCCCTTGCATCTCAGGAAGAGCGGCGGGCAGAATGCCCGCCACGCTTGATGAAATCCTACCGGGAAGAATTGTGGTTTGAGACCGCCACGCGGCGCGCCTACATCAACATCACGCCACGCGTGGACGCGGCGGTGGCGAAGAGCGGCGTCAAGGAAGGGCTGGTCCTCGTCAACGCCATGCACATCACCGCCAGCGTGTACATCAACGACGATGAGCCGGGGCTGCTCAAGGACTATGACGATTTCCTGGAGCGGATCGCTCCGCACGAGGCAGACTACCGCCATAACCAGACGGGCGAAGACAACGGCGACGCACACATCAAGCGCCAGTTCATGGGGCGGGAGGTGGTCGTTGCGATCACGAACGGCAAGCTGGATCTCGGTCCGTGGGAGCAAATTTTCTACGGGGAGTTCGACGGCCGGCGGAAGAAGCGGGTCCTCGTGAAGGTGATCGGCGAATGAGCCGGAGCACCGCGGAATGGGAACCGTCTTCCTGCTTGCTCCGGGTCTGAAAGTTTGGCAACATGGACACGAGCCGGCGTACCCGCGCCGGCCCGGAAGGAATGACGATGTTGACTTGGTCGCGTCCTGATCCGCTCACCCGGGACCTCATCCACCTCATCAACGCGCGCCGCCACGATCACGGCGATACCGACGCCGCCATCGACACGCTCCAGGCCTTCTTGGAGCAGGGACGCGAGCACGACCTGCTGACGGTGCTGGCGGCCCTGGACGAAGAGATGGCCGAATGGCTCTTCGATCTCGTGGCCGAGGCGAGCTGCACGTTGCTGCTGGACGGGTCGGATGACGAAAAACCGTCCTACGCGACGATCGCTGCCTTGGAATTGCCGCTGCAGGCCAATTTGTCCGCTCCCTTCAGGCTGAAGATCGATCCCATCGCCACCGCCGATCTGCTGCACCGGCACCTTCAATTGCCGGCCGGCGCGGTGGTGCGCGTGGAGTCCCGCCTGCTGACCGACGCCACGCTCGACATGCTGAACCTCCAAATGCTGCACGACCACCTGTCGACGGTGGCCGATTCCCGCCGTGCGCAGTCGGTGGCGGCGCGGGTGCACCCGCCCGTGGAGAATACGGCTTTTCTGCTGTTCGAAATCATCGGATCGCCGGACCCCGGTCTGCCGGAGGCGCTGGAGGACCGTCACCGCCGCGCGATTCTCGACGGGCTGTTGGAGCAGTGTCCCGAGTTGGCGCGCGCGCCGGATTCGATGGAGGCGCCGGTCTACGCCGCCTATGCCATGTTCGATGCGCAGAATGCGGTGCGCCTGCATCACCTCGCCGACGAGACGGCCGCCGTATGGCGCGAACTGGATCCCTTGGTACGGTCGCGCACCATCGTCCATCTGCACACCCAATGCGGCAACGGCGTGTATATGCCGGTCTGGACCGACCTGTTCGACCCCGAGCTGCCGGAGGAACATGGTCCCGTGTGGACGTCTCCCGACGTCTGGGTCTTTACGGCCGACCTGCCCATCGAATGGCCCGGAGAGATGCTGACAAACCGTCTGCTCGCCGAAGGCTGTACGCGGTTCGAGAACCATATCGTCGAGACTCCCGACAACTGATCCCCGGCGCAGCCGCCGTCACCGCTCGTCGCCTCGGCGTGAATTGCTCGTTTCAGTGCTTTTCGTTCCGGTTTGTCCTATCCTCAGCAGAGATGAAATCGGGACGCGCACAGCAGGCTTCGGGCAATGTCACGGCCGGAGTGACGACCGTGGTCGGTTTGCTGCTGGTGTGGGGCGTCGTGTGGGCCAACCTTCCCGCGAAGGAGGAACTGCTGTCGGGACCGCCTGTGCCACCCTCCGGCAACACGCACCCGGTAGAGCCCGAGCTCGATTTGTCGATCCCCGGGGTGCCGTCCGGGTCGAGCCCGGCGAACGCCACCGGGGAGGCCCCAACAGCGCTGCCTCGGGCTCTCACGGACTCGCCGCGCTCGCGGCAGATCGCCGAGCTGAAATGCGAAGCAGAAGTTCAGCAGGTGTGCCCCGATTCGTTATCCGAAGAGGGCCGACGGCAGTGCATGAGACAGCGGATGAAACAGTTCGCCCCGGCCTGTCAGCCCATCCTTCGTCAACGGCTCGTGCGATGGAAGGAGGCCGACCACTTCCGTGTCGCGTGCGCCGAGGATGCGCGGCGGCTCTGCCGGGAAGTGGAGCCCGGTGAGGGACGGCTCCTCCAATGCCTCCAGGAGCGTACGCAGGACGTGTCGGAAGGCTGCTATCAGTCCCTGCCCAAGGGGCAGTTGATGTTGAGAAACTAGGGCCGCTCAGCGCTTCGTTTCGCGGGTGAGCTGAAACAGGAACGTCACTCCCGCCACCTCGATCCGGTCGTTGCCCGCAGTTCCCGCTCCCCGGCCACCGCCTCCCCGTTGACCATGATCGGTTTGCCGGACCGCGCAGGGCTGGCGAAATAGGTATGCTGCCGGCGCGTGATCGTCGCTGCGCTGGCAGGGGCGAACCATCCGGTCAGCCGAATGCCCGCGTCGGCCTGCGCTCCGATGGCCGTGATGTGCTTGACGAGCGAGTATTCCCGCCGATCCGCCTTGCCGGACAAGACGCGGACCGTGGCGCCGACGGCGATAGGGTCGGGGAGCGACCCTCGTCCGGTCAGGGCGATGGTGCGGTCCAGGTCCTCCGGGGCGCTCGCCGGTTCGGCCGCCGGCCCGACGGATGCGTCTCGGTAGATCAGCCGATGCCGTCCGATCATGATCACGTCCGTATCGCGCAATTGATGCCGGTCGATCTTCCGGTCGTTCACGAACGTGCCGTTGGTGCTTCCCAGGTCCTCGATGAAGTGCACTGCGTGAATTTTGCTGATGCGCGCATGGTGACCGTAGACGGCGGGGTCTTCGAGGGCAAGATCGTTGTCCGCCTTTCGCCCGATGGTAAAGTGCTCGCGCTCCAGTGGGCGCTCTTCTGACGGTCTGTTCGGCAGCTTGATCAACAGGGTGGCGTGTCGAGTCGCGATGTGTGGCATGAGGACCTCCTTCGGGTCAGCCCGTCAATCTTGCGCAGAGCCGTTCCCAGAGCCCCTGGTGATCCGGCTGTCGGAAGGCCAGCGTGATCACCGTGGTGTTGTCTTCGCCTCCCGCGTCATTGGCCAACTCAACCAGGCGGCGGGAGATGGCGGTGGGATCGTCGGCTCCCGCGACGATATGGAGAATGCGCCCGGCGTCTACGCATCGGGTGAGGCCGTCCGAACAGAGGACGAACACGTCCCCGGCGAGCACGGGCAATTCTCCGAGCGTGACCTCGACATGCGCCTCGACACCAAGGACCCGCGTCACGATGTTCCGGCGCGGCGACCGGCGGGCTTCCTCTTCCGTCATCAGCCCCAGCCGGATCTGCTCCGCGACCCAGGAGTGGTCTTTGGTCAGGGCATGGATGACGCCGCCGCGAATGAGATAGAGGCGGCTGTCTCCCACATGGGCGAAGGACAACACGTCGTTATGGACGACCGCCGCCACGACGGTCGTGCCCATGCCATGCCAGTCCGGCCGGCCGGCGGCGGACGCGTGGATCGCGGCGTTTGCCACCCGGATGGCGTTGGCGAGCCGGTTGGCCGCCGGAGAGAGGGCGGGATCGGGCTCGCCGATCAGCGGCAGGGCTGGATCGCGAGCGGCTGCGCGGAAATGGGCCTGGACCGTTTCGACGGCCAACTGGCTCGCCACCTCGCCCGCGTTGCCGCCGCCCATGCCGTCGCAGACGATGAACAGGCCCAACTCCGGGTCGGCGCCGCAGCAATCTTCGTTGTTGGCTCGCGTGCGCCCCGTATCCGAGAGCGCGTCGTGAAGACACTGGAGGGTCATCGGGATGTCAGGCGGCCAGGCCCTGCAGGCAGCTGCGGAGTTCCTCTGCGAACTCGCCGGCGCGGCGGTGCCTGAGGACCGGGTCCTTGTGAAGCGCCCGGTTGACCGCCTCCTGCACCGAGACCGGCACGTCGGGGCGGAGCGTCGACAGGATCGGATGGGGGCTGCTGGCGATGGCAAACAGCAACGCGGATACATTGTCCGCCGTAAAGGGAGGTCGTCCGGCCAGCAGCTCGAACAAGACGACGCCCAAGGAGAAGATGTCGGAGCGCCCGTCGACCTTCTTGCCAGCCAGCTGCTCGGGGGACATATAGCTGGGTGTGCCTAAGACGAGGTCCGTCTGCGTCTTGGACGAGGACGCCATTTTGGCAATCCCGAAATCCATGACCTTCACCACGCGTTCTTTGGTCAGCATGATGTTGGCGGGCTTGATGTCGCGATGCACGACGCCCTGCTGGTGCGCGTAGTCGAGGGCGTCCGCCACCGTCGCGATCAGCGGCAGCAATTGGTCAAGCGGCAGGAGGTTGGGCTTCCGCGACCATTCCTTGAGCGTGGTGCCCTCCAGCAGCTCCATCGCAATAAAGCCGAGCTCATGCTCTTCCCCGGCATCGTAGATCGTGACGATGTTCGGGTGGGAGAGACGCCCAGTCGATTCGGCCTCGCGGAAAAAGCGGTTCCGGACTTCTTCGAACTTCGCCGCGTCGTCGATCTGATCCAGATGCATGGTTTTGATGGCGACGAACCGTTGAATGGTCGGGTCTTTTCCGAGATAGACCACACCCATGGCACCGCGCCCTAATTCCTTGAGTACCTTGTAGCGCCCCAACGTCGTTGGGGGGCGCCCGTTCGAGCTGATCATGACGGTCGCGGCCGCCGTCTGATCACCCGATTCTTCGAGCTGCACGTCGCCGCTGGCTTCGGCTGGCGGCGGGTCCTTCCGCTTGGCGCGCCGTGGGGCTGCGGAGAAAAAGCGGGCGAGGGCGTCGAGATTCAACAGCCACGCGGCCGAGATCCAGAGGCCGGTCACGGTCAGTGCCCCGGTTTCCAGGAGGGCGTAGCGGGCGTGCCCCATCCGCTCGATTAGCGGCAGCCCGACCACCCGGAGCGTCTTGTCGGTTGCAATCAACACGAACAGCGTGGTGACGGGCAGGATGAGTTTCCGGACGAAGGACGATCCCCTTCCGTCGTCTGGGAATTGCCGAAAGGCGCGAATCGACAGCAGGCAGAGTAACAGCAGGCCCGTTTCCTCGATCACCAGCCGGACCGTCTGCGGGCCGGTCAAGTCGAACAGGGTGATTGGAAAGCTGTGCATGGCGGGGAGCTTGCTCACCAGCGGGCCGGCAAAGAGCGCGACCGAGGCGATGACGATGTACTGCAGGGCCCAGGTGGAGGAATTGATCATGGAGGTTCGCGGATGAAGACAAGTCCGAGTCTATCGGATCAGCGAGCGGAGTCAACGAATAGCAGGAAATACGCGATCAATGAGGCGATCACGAGCGGCCGGCCGCCTGCTTCAGCTTCGGCAGGAGTGTGTCAGGCACGTGCAGCGTGCCCCGGCCGATGCCTACCTCGATATCCGGTTTCGTCACGCCGTGGAAATCACTGCCGCCGGTGACGAGGAGGCCCAGGCGCTTGGCGAGGTCGAGATACTCACGGGTCTGTCTCGGCGTGTGGGTGCTGTAGTGCACTTCGACGCCGTCGAGGCCCTCAACCTTGAGTTGGCCGACCAACGTGGCCAGGTCCCCGTCGGCTGGTTTGATCCAGGTCGGATGGGCGAGGACGGCAAGTCCATTGGCCTCCTTGATCCACCGGATGGCCTCCGCCGGAGAGGGCAGCTCCCGTGCCACGTATGCTGGTTTGCTCTGGGCCAGGAAGCGATCGAAGGCTTCCCTGGCCGAGCTCACGACCCCTTTATCCATGAGCACCCGCGCAATGTGGGGCCGGCCTACGGAGTCGCTACCGGCAACCGCCTTCACCTCCTCGTAGGTGAGGTCGATGCCGAGCGCTTGCAGCTTGGCCACAATCAGCGGGTTGCGGCGGTGCCGGCTGTCTCGCGCGGTGGCCAGCCGTTCATTCAGCGCGGGGTCCTGCCAATCGAGAAAGTACCCGAGCATATGCAGTTCCGATTCCCCGAGCAGAGAACTGATCTCGATGCCGGGGATCACCTCGATGCCCAGCGCCAGCCCGGCCTCCGTGGCTTCGGGTATGGCCGTGGTGATGTCATGATCGGTGATGGCCAGGGACGAGACACCGGCTTTGTGCGCCAATGCGACCACATCAGCGGGAGCCAGGCTGCCGTCGGAATGGGTCGTGTGCAGATGCAGGTCGAGCCGGCTCATGACGCCAAGCTCCGACCGGCCGGTTTGTGCGCTACAAGTTGCGCGGTGTAGGCCGTGCCGCCCTGTCCGCTGTCGTGAAGGCCTTCGTCATAGTGCAGGACCTGTAGACTGGACGTCAGCCGTAGCAGTTCATTGGGGGCGAGGCAGAATTCCCACCGCCGCGGATGGCGATGATGGAAATAATTCTCGATGGTGAACGTTTCGTAGATTAACGCGCCTCCGGGTTTGAGGGCGTCGGCCAAGGCCGGGAAGAGGGATCGCCACAAATAAAAGAACACGACGATCGCGTCGTAGCGCTCCTTGCCGAAATCCGGCTCCGACGGGGGTGGCAGCTCGAGATCGAGGGGCCGTGTCGTAATACTGCTCAAATCCCGGCGCTTCGCCTCGGCACTCAAGCG
Source organism: Nitrospiraceae bacterium (assembly GCA_040255845.1). GTDB lineage: Bacteria > Nitrospirota > Nitrospiria > Nitrospirales > Nitrospiraceae > Nitrospira_D. The sequence continues at coordinate 9,063 of JBDZVU010000072.1, forward strand.
GGCCAGCGCTTCGGCGTCCCGGTCCACCGCCTCCACCTCGTACCCATGAGCGGCCAGAAACAAGGCATGTCGGCCGCCACCGGCCGCCACGTCGAGAACACGCCCGTGTGGCACCCGGTTGAGCTGTTGGACCAGAAACGGAGCCGGGGGTGGATCGGCTTGGAGAAGCTGATGCTCGAGTCTGGACCGCTCCAGGGACACACCGACAGACCCGGTGACATAGTTGAGGGGCGGGTGGAGCTTTCGCAGCCAGAGGCTGGCTCGCTCGACTGGAAACTCGGCAAAGAGCATGTCGAACAAGCGCTCGGCCATCGCTTCCAGAAGCTGCGACTCTTTTTCGGTTCCCACTTCCACGATGCGTCGGGCGATGGCGCCGTAATCGACCGTCTCATCAAGCTTGTCCGACCGCCCGGCGGCCTCGATCCTGGCGTCCACCTGGACATCGACGGCGAGTGGCTGGGGGCGACTGCGTTCCTCGGCCGTGATGCCGACGCGGCCGCGGAACTCCAATCGTTCGATATAGATTTTCCCTGACATGCAGGCATTGTCGAGGAAGGGATTTCGAAGTGTCAAGAAAAGAGGTAGTGCGGCTCGGGAGGTTTTCTTGCTCGCTGTCCGCGCACCGGGAACCATCGAATGAGGAGTAAAGGCGGTGCTCGGCCAATGCGCGCAGTGGAAAACCTTCCGAGCCACACCACCAGCGGGAGGGCAAAAATGAGCCGATGAAACGCGGTCGCTCAACGCGCGCAATAAAAGAGCACCAGAGCGCACCCCTTAGGAGGAAGGGTGGTGGCGGAGGGGCGGCGCTCGGTCAGTGCGCTGAGGTGAGGAACGGTGCGCATAACAACCATCCGAACGAAGATAATCTACGGGTTTCTTGCTGCCCTAGAGCATAATTGACCACCCGGGCGCACGCCGTTTTGCCTGTCTATTGACCTGCGTTTCAGCCGGCACCTATAATGACCGACCGGCGCAAAGCTAACCGGCCGATCTAGTTAAGGAAATGGCTGACTTTACGCATTTCAACGAGGCGGGTCGGGCCCGGATGGTGGACGTCAGCGCCAAGGCCGCGACGGAGCGGACCGCCACGGCGCAAGCGACCGTGCTCATGCGGCCGGAGACCCTCGAAAAAATTCAGCGGGGCAAGATCGCCAAGGGCGACGTGCTGGCCGTTGCACAAGTGGCTGGCGTGATGGGGGCCAAGAAGACGCCGGACCTCATCCCGATGTGCCATCCCCTCCTGATCACGAGCGTCGACATTTCCTTCAAAGAGGAGGCGCAGCCGAACCGCGACGGCTTATGCGCGATCAACGTGTTTGCGACCGTCAAGACCGCCGGCCAGACCGGCGTGGAGATGGAAGCGTTGACGGCGGTTTCCGTCGCCGCACTCACGATTTACGACATGTGTAAGGCGATCGACCGAGGCATGACGTTCAACGACGTCTGTTTGCTCTCCAAGTCCGGGGGCAAATCAGGAACCTATACGCGCGATTGAGGCAGGCGTGGTGACCATCAGGTTGTTCGGCATGACGAAGTCGCTGGCGGGCAACCAATCGGCGCTGTCGCTTGCCCTTCCGGGCGGCGGGCGGGTCAAAGATTTGGTTTCGCTGCTCGACGGTCGTTATCCGCAAATCGGTGAGCTGATCCACAAGAAAAAAGTACTGGTCTCGGTCAATCAGGATATCGCCCATGAGGACACTGTCATTCATGAGGGCGACGAGGTGGCGTTGCTGCCGCCTTTTGCCGGTGGAGCGCCCATGGACTCAACAGACGAGAATCTCTTCGTCCGCGTGCAGCGGGACAATTTTTCACTCGATCAGGAATTGGACCGGGTTCGAGCCCGGTCCAAGCGGATCGGGGGTATTGCGACGTTTCTCGGCATCGCCCGCGACCGATCCAAGGGGCGCGACGTCGACGGGATCACCTTCGAGCACTACGAGGGCATGGCCCAGAAGAAACTGCGGGAAATCCGGGAGCGTGCGCTAAAGGACTACGATATCCTGGAGTTACTGATCATTCACCGGTACGGCGAGATTGCGATCGGCGAAAACATCGTGCTCATCATCGCAGCCGCGGAGCATCGCGCCGACGCATTTCGAGCCTGCAAATGGGCCATCGACGAATTGAAGCAGATCACCCCCATCTGGAAGCTGGAGCATACGCCGGAGGGGGAGGTGTGGGTGGAGGAGCATCCGTAGTTCCTCGGAACGGTGACCATCATGTCCCAGGCGTCGCACAGCCCCTCCGTGGTTCCCGTGTTCGATCGGCACGAGCGCCCGCTGCGGAGCCTCCGGCTGTCGGTGACCGACCGCTGCAACCTGCGCTGTCAGTACTGCATGCCGGAAGAGGAGTACGTCTGGCTGCCACGCGAAGACGTGCTCACGTTCGAAGAAATGGCAACCCTCGCCGGGTATTTTGCCGACCTGGGAGTGGACAAGGTCCGGCTGACGGGCGGAGAGCCGTTGTTGCGACGGGACCTCCCGCGGCTGGTTCGGCTGCTGCTCCAAGACCGCCGCATCACCGAGATCGCCCTGACCACCAACGGCATTTTGCTGGCCAATCAGGCGCAGGAACTGTACGAAGCCGGCTTGCACCGAGTGACGGTGAGCCTGGACACGCTCCGGCCGGAACGCTTCAGGCAGTTGACCAGGCGGGATGAATTTTCACGGGTCATCGAAGGCATCGAGTCGGTCGGAAAGGTCGGCTTCACCAACCTGAAGCTGGACACGGTGGTCATTCGGGGATTCAACGACGACGAATTGGTGGCGCTGATCGAGTTCGCCAAACACTATCGCGCCGAGGTGCGCTTCATCGAGTACATGGATGTGGGCGGGGCCAATGAATGGTCGCTCGACAAGGTGTTCTCCCGCGCCATGATGCTCGAACAATTGGAGCAGCATTACGGCCCGATCGAGCCGCTTGCCGAGCGCGGTGCGGCGCCGGCCCAGCGCTTCCGGTTGCCGGACGGCACGACGTTCGGGATCATTCCTTCCACGACGACGCCGTTTTGCGCCCAATGCGACCGCAGCCGCGTGACCGCCGATGGGATGTGGTACCTGTGCCTGTACGCCACCACGGGGACCGATCTGCGCAATCCGCTGCGGGCTGGGGCGGACCCGGACACGATGCGGGCGATGATCCGTGCCGGGTGGAGCGGCCGCCGGGACCGCGGAGCCGAGGAGCGCAAGGCTCTGGAGCGGGCTGGGCTCCGGGACGGCGGATTGATCGGCATCGATCGGCTTCGCGAAGATCCTCATCTCGAAATGCATGCGCGGGGCGGCTGAGACGTTTTCGTCGGCCGCGTGGCGCGGGTCCCTGCTTCGACGGCTCTTTCACGTCCGAACGTTCGTAAGGCTGTGATCCCCCATGCCGCACACCGATCTACTCACAGCACTGGGCGTCGGATTCCTTCTCGGCCTCCGACATGCGTTCGATGCCGATCACTTGGCGGCCGTGTCGACCGTTCTGGCGGAACGTCCGTCGCTCCGCGCCTCCAGCGCCGTCGGATTTTGGTGGGGGATCGGGCACACGGCCACGCTGCTGGCCGTCGGGGGGGTGGTTCTGGCAATGGGCCTGCATCTGCCCAGCCGGTTCGAGACCATCGCCGAGGCCGGAGTGGCGCTCGTGCTGATCGTGTTGGGCGCCAGCCTGGCGTGGAAGCTCCATCGGGAACGATGGCACCTCCATAGCCATCAGCATCAGGGCGGGGAGCATCACCTGCACCTGCACAGCCATCAGCAGGGGGAGGATCACCGGCATCGACACTGGATGGCGTCGTCGGTTCGGCCCTTGTGCATCGGGATGGCGCATGGCGTGGCCGGTTCGGCCGCGGTGCTGCTGATGATCGTGTCCGCCACGGATCACGTCGTGCAGGGCTTGCTGACGATTGCGGTGTTCGGCGTCGGTTCCATCATCGGGATGATGGCGATCGGCTTCACGATCAGTCTGCCGCTGGTCTGTTCGCTCGCGGTCAGCCGCCGGTTCTTTGTGGCCCTGCAGGGATGCGCCAGCGCGGCCAGTCTGCTCGTCGGCATCTCCATGTTGGCTCATCTGTCGTCAACGGCCTTGGGATCCTGAGGCTCGTTCGCCTGTTCCTCAAGAACGCTTTCAGCGTGCGCGGTCTTTCCGGCTGTGCTATTCTGCGCCAGTTTTTTGCGGGCCGCTGTCGACCGCACCACACCAGATCGGGGAGCAAGAGATGGCTTGGTTCAAGAAAGACAAAGCGCCGGAGTCCGGGCCTCCGCCGCGATCCAAAGGCGCCGAGGGCATGTGGCTCAAGTGCAACCATTGCCGGGAGATCGTCTACCGCAAGGAGGTGGACCGCAACAACAAGGTCTGCCCCAAGTGTGACTACCACTTTCCCATCTCGGTCATGGAGCGCATCAACCTGCTCGTGGATTTGGGCACGTTCAAGGAATGGGACGCTGATCTGGAGCCGCAGGACCCCCTGGGCTTTCGCGACACGAAGTCGTACAAGGATCGCGTGAAGGCCCAGCAGGAAAAAACCGGGCGCAAGGATGCGCTGGTCATCGGAGAGGGCATGATCGGGGGCCGGCGCGTGGTGCTGTGCGTGTTCGACTTCAGCTTCATGGGCGGCAGCATGGGTTCGGTGGTGGGGGAGAAGCTGTGCCGGGCGATCGACCGCGCCCTGGCGGGCCGGCTACCGGTCATTCTGGTGACGGCGTCGGGCGGCGCACGCATGCAGGAAGGCATCCTGTCCCTCATGCAGATGGCCAAGACGTCGGCGGCGGTGGCGAAGCTCGGCGAGGCGAAGCTGCCGTTCATCTCCATCCTCGCGGATCCGACCTTCGGCGGCGTCACCGCCAGCATTGCCATGCTGGGCGACGTGATCATAGCCGAGCCGAAGGCGTTGATCGGTTTCGCCGGCCCCCGGGTCATCGAGCAAACGATCAAGCAGCAGCTTCCCGACCAGTTCCAACGGGCTGAATTTTTGCTCGAACACGGCATGATCGACATGATCGTGGAGCGCAAGCAGTTGAAAGACACGCTGAGCACCCTTGTGAACCACTTCTAGGGCGCCGCGTCCCGCCGGCTTCCGCATGACCTACTCCTCGGCCGTCGACTATCTGTATGGACTGCAGCGACACGGGATCAAGCTCGGCCTGGAGACCATGGAGGCGCTCCTCGAACGGCTGGGGCGTCCTCACCGGCGGCTGCGGGCGCTGCACGTCGGCGGCACGAACGGGAAAGGCTCCACAGCCGCGATGGCCGCGTCGGTGCTGCGGTGTGCTGGGCTGCGAGTCGGGCTCTACACGTCCCCCCATCTCGTCGACTTCCGTGAGCGTATCCGTGTCAACGGCAGCATGATCTCGGAGGACGACGTTGCCGGTTTGACGGAGCGCGTCCGCGAGGCCTCCGCGGGACTCGAGCCGACGTTCTTCGAAACGACGACCGCCGTCGCGTTGCTGCAATTTGCGGAGGCCGGCGTCGACATGGCGGTGATCGAGGTCGGCCTTGGCGGCCGGTTCGATGCGACGAACGTCCTCATGCCGGACGTCTGTGCGATCACGACGATCGGGTTGGACCACCAGGAATATCTCGGGCCGACGGAGGAGGCCATCGCGTTTGAAAAGGCCGGCATCATCAAGCCGGGCCGACCGGTCGTCCTTGGCGCGCTATCTCCGTCAGCGCGCGGCGTGATCGTGGAGGTTGCCGAGGCGCGGTCGGCGCCGGTTCGGGAGCTGGGGCGCGATTTTGCCGTCGTGGAGGAGGGGCCCGAGCGCTTCGACTACCGGAGCGCCGAACACCACCTGCGCGACCTGACGTGCGGATTGGCCGGCCGCCATCAACTGGACAACGCCGCCTGTGCACTCGCGCTGCTCGAAGCGGCGGGCGGCGGACTGTGGGCGCAGGCGGAGCCTGCCGCCGCGGAAGGCCTGCGGCGTGTTCAGTGGGAAGGACGGCTGGAAATCATCGAGCAGCATCCCACCGTCCTGCTGGACGGGGCGCACAACCCTTCCGGAGCGGAGTCGCTGGCCGCCTATCTCCGAGACTTCCGCCGCCGGCGGCCGGGGGGGCGGGTGTTGCTCGTGGTGGCGATGATGCGTGACAAGGACCACGCGGCCTTCATGGCGCCGTTGGAGCCGCTGGTCTCGGAAGTGTTCGTGACCCAGGCGGCGCTTGCGCGGTCGGCCTCCGCGCCGGAGCTGCGCGCCGTCTTGGCTGGCTGGCGGCAGCCCGTCCATACCGCGCCGATCCCGGCCGAGGCGTTGGCGGAGGCCAAACGGCGGGCGAGTCCCGACGACCTGGTGTGCGTGACCGGATCGCTGATGTTGGTGGGCGAGATCAAAGCGGCCGTGCGTGGCTGTGGGCTGTCTCCGCTCCGGGGTTAAGATGACGGATCCTCCGTGCTGGATCCGCCGTTCGCGCCTTCCCGCGCTGGTATTGTGGGTCTGTGTCCTCTTTCCTTCCCTCGGGTGGGCAGCCTCCAATCAAACCGGAGGCAGCTCCGGCGCGCTCCCTATCGACGTCACCGCCGACCGCATCGACTTCCGGCAGGATCAGGAGGTCTACGAGGCGGACGGCTCGGTCGTCATCCGGCAGGGCAACATCCGGCTGACCGCGGACCACGCCACCATTCAGGTCCTACCCGGCATCCTGACGGCCGTCGGGCACGTCCATCTGGTGGATTCCCAGGCGGACCTCACGGCTGAGCGGCTGGAGCTCAACATCAATACGGAAGGCGGCGTCGCCACCCACGCGAGGCTTCACTTGCCCTCCAGCAATTCGCAGCTTACCGGGAGGCTGCTGCAGCGGTTTTCGGAGTATCACTATCGGATGAAAGAGGGCACCTTCACCAACTGCGACGCGGACGAAGGGCAGACTCCGGCATGGCGCTTTCGCTATGACGACGTGGACATCGACGCCGGCAGCGCCCTCGCCTTCAAGGGTACGTGGTTGTGCGTGCTCGACGTGCCGGTGCTCCCGCTGCCCACGATGACGTACCCGCTGTCCACCAGGCAAAGCGGGTTTCTGATCCCGCTCGTCGGCTATGACAACCGATTCGGCTTGCATGCGCAAGAGTCGTTTTACTGGGCGATCAACCCCAGCCAAGATCTCTTCATCACGCCGTCGTATTACAGCAGCCTCGGCTACGGATCCGATTTCGAGTATCGCTACGCCATCAACCGGAAGTCGCGGGGGCAGTGGTACCTGAGCTACCTGCAGCAGACGCAGCTGCCCAACGTGTCGGGCGTCACCGACACCGGGCAGGATGCGAATCGGGCGCGCGGGTTGTTGGCCGGCACCCATACCCAGCAGTTCACCGAGAACCTGCTGCTGCGCGCCAATGTGAATCTGGTGTCCGACCCCGACTATCTGCAGCAGTTGAGTAACTCCGGCGCCCAGCGGGCCCTGCCGAGCAACGAGACCAACCTGCTGGCCACGCAGCGGCTCGCGTACGGCAATCTCTATCTGCTCGGGCAGTACCTGCAGCCGTTGCAGTTGGGCGGGAACGATACGTTCCAGCGACTCCCCGAATTCGGTTATAACCTGCCGGATACGCAGCTGTTCACGTCCCCGCTGTTGATCGGCATGGAGAGCGACTTCGTCAATTTCTACCGGGAGCAGGGATTTACCTTCGACCGGGTTGATCTCGTGCCCGGCATCGGAACGGACGTCATCGATTTCGGCCACGTCATCGGTATCACCCCGCAGGCCAAGTTCCGCGAGGTCTACTATACCCACGGCGCCCAGTCGGCCGACAGTCAGAACCGGGAAACCTTTTGGGTCGGCGTAGACGCCCGCTCGAAGCTGTCCCGGCGCTTCCAGATGGCCGAGGGGGTCGGCTTGCTCCATACCATCGAACCCAGCGTCGTCTATGAGTACGTCCCGCGGACGGATCAGTCGAGCATTCCGATCATCGATCAGGTGGATGACCTTCCGGCCAAAAACCTCCTGACCTATGCG
>JBDZVU010000146.1:0-4157 GCA_040255845.1 Nitrospiraceae bacterium
GCATCCAGGTCGAGGAGCCGATCTACATCAGACCGGCCGAACGCGTGACCTGGTTATAAGTCCGCGTTAGCTCGCACCACGGAGGGGCGGAGAGTCCTTGGCTCTCCGCCCTTCTTTTTTGTGCAGCCGACCGGAAGGGCGGATCCCTACTGGAAGAATCTCCAAAACTAAGGGAAGAAACCCCCAGTCCTTAAGTAGCCTTTGCTAGCACGACCAGTACATCTCCGAGACATGGCCCCATCCATCCGACGCCATACTGAGAACTTTGAGTTGAGAAGTCATCATGGAATCTCTCATGGGTGGTCTTGGTATTAGGTTGGAGGAAGTATGCGTGTAGGGGTCCTGTGGTTCGTGCTTGCGGCACTGCTCAGCGGATGTGCCACCGCGCCGGGTCAACAGGATGCTCGCGAAGCGACGGATGAAGAGACGGAGGATTACGTCACCGACATCTATTGCTTTCCCTCCGTCGATCCTCTTGCTGCGCGACGCACAATTGCCAGGGCCTTGCCGGAGTCCGAGGCCGAGGAGCTGTCAAAAAAGCTCTCCTTTCTCTCACCGGAATCGCGGCGCATCGCCGAAGTCATTCAAGTTCAGGAGATCGTTGCCCAGATTCCTACTCTTGAACAGGAGGTGTCGCAAGGGGTCCCCGGAGCGCGTCTCCGGTTGATGGAACTGCGCCAAGAGCTGTCCGACCGGGTCCTTATCGGGCTGTTCGATGCCTTCAGCGTGGCGGCGGAGCTGGAGTGCGAGAAGGGACGGGCGGACGCGCTGGCATCCGGCATGGAGGAAAAGCAGAATGACATTCAGCAGCAACGGACGGTTATCGCGCTGCTCGCCGATGCGACGGCGGGATTGCTGTCGGGGCTGTTCTTGTTCGGAGGCTCGGACACCCTGGCCGGCGGCGCCGATATCATCGGCAACGTCCTGCAGGGGAGCTTTGGCTGGGCTGCGCTGGGAGGCCAGCAGCAGTACGAACTGCGGCTCGCGCGCAATCATCTCAAGGAAGTCTGGGAAGGTCCAGAGTACTCGGACCTCTTCCCGGAATCCGTCTGGCGCTATCTCAACAGTCCTTTGACATCGGACCGGCCAGCCTCCCGCCGTCAATTGATCGTCGAGGAATGGAAAACGCGTTTCGGTGAAATGACGGCGCAGAAGGAGCAGGCGCGCAAGCAATTGTTTTTCGGCGAAGGCGGCGTCTTCAGCGGGCCGCAACTGCGGCATCGGGCGGAGATGCTGGACCGCGTCAAAGCGTCCGTCCGCCTCATGGGCAAGGATTTGAGCGTGCTCTTCAGGGAGTCCCTCGGGCACATCTCCGGCAACCAGCTGGTCAGAAGCGGCGCCGTCCTGCCGGACGTCCGCGGCGAGTAGGCGCGCACGACTCTGCTTCCTCACCAGGACGCGGCGTGAGATTTCGCGGTGCCGCGACGGATCACGCCTCGCCTCGGCGGCCGCGTCCCGCACCGCCATTCATCCTCCGGTGTATCTCCCCGAAATTCCGCCCTTCGTCCGTTCGTCGTTCGACGGCGTTCCATCGGCATAGGCCTTGCTGAACCTTCTGTTTCAAATCGACGACGGCGGCTTCATGACAAGGAGGATCAGCGATGGACGAATTCATGACGAGTTTGATGGGCCTCGGCATCCTCGGCTCCTTTGTGGTGGCCTATTCGATGGCCTGGTACGTCACGCCGCCTGCCGGTCCGGACCCCATGCATCGGCCGGCGGGGCGAAGGAGGTAAGCCATGACGTGGGTGTGTGACAGGAGAAGATCCGTCTTGGCGCTTGCCGCCCTGGTATGGCTGCTCGTCGGTGTCGCGCCGATCCTGTTCGGTCTCGGCCGCGCGCATGCCGAGGTCGAAGCCATTGCAAGCGGTGAGAACCTGGGCGGCGGAGCCGCGGCGGAAACCGGGCGGGATGTGTACTACAAGACCGAAGGCATCGTCGCGGGCGCGCCCGCTCCGAAGACTGCTGACAACGCCGAGCATTATCCCCGCTACAACTTCGAAAGCCGGGTGCTGATCTGGTTTGCGAACCAGCAGCATCTGTACTACGGCAGCTTCGTGCTCGCGGTGCCGATCTTCTGCATGATCATCGAGTTCCTGGGCATGGTCACGAAGGACAAGGCCCTGGCGAAGCGGTATGACCAATTGGCGTACGACTTCGTCAAAATCAGCCTGACCGCCTACTCGCTGACCGCCATCCTCGGCGGGATTCTGCTGTTCACGTTCCTGACGCTCTATCCGACGTTCTTCGGGTATCTCTCCAGCATCTTCCGACCGGTGATGCATCTCTACGCGCTGCTCTTCGTCGCGGAGAGCGGCACGCTCTACATCTACTATTACGGCTGGGACAGGATGAAGGAAGGCTTTCTGAAGTGGATCCACTTGAGCCTGTCCGTCGTCCTGAACACGATCGGCACGGTCCTGATGTTCCTGGCCAATTCCTGGATCGCGTTCATGATGTCGCCGGCGGGGGTCGACGAGGAGGGCCGCTACCTCGGTAACATCTGGCACGTCATCCATACCGCGCTGTGGAATCCATTGAACGTGCATCGCATTCTCGGAAACATGGCGTTCGGCGGCAGCGTCGTGGCTGCGTATGCCGCCTACCGCTTCCTGGCCGCCAAGTCCGATGAGGACCGGGCCCATTACGACTGGATGGGCTATGTCGCGATGTTCATTGCGGTGCTGTTCTTGGTGCCCCTGCCATTCGCCGGTTACTGGCTGATGCGCGAGGTCTATGCCTATCGGCAGCAGATGGGCATCACCCTGATGGGCGGATTGCTGGCATGGCTCTTCATCATCCAAGCGACCATGATCGGCGCCTTGTTCCTCACCACCAGCTACTACCTCTGGCAGTGCATGGGACGAATGCGGGGCGCGGAGCACTATTTGAAATACGTGAAGTATCTGGTGTTCGTGATGACGGTGGGATTCCTGGTGTTCATCACGCCCCATACGATGGTGATGACCCCCGCCGAGTTGAAGGCCATGGGCGGACAGCAGCATCCGGTCCTGGGCAACTACGGCGTGATGTCGGCCAAGAACGGCGGGATCGACGTCATCATCGTGACGACGATCCTCAGCTTCATTTGGTACCAGCGGGGAAACAAGATCCCCACCGTGTCGTGGGCCAAATTCGGCAACATCTTCATGGGCACGTTCTTCTTCTTCGCCTACCTCAACATCATATGGTTGGCGATCTACGGCTATTACATTCCGGCCAACGTGCGGGTCGGCCTCTCTGTCCCGCAGGTGGCCACGACCCTGTCCTGTCTGGTCTTCATGACGGTCCTGAACATGGCCATGTTGAAAGGCGCCCGGCAGGGAGGAGCGGTGGAATGGGGCCGCATGACGCCTCGGTCGCAGTACGCGTTGATCATGCTGGCGACCGAATTCACGTGGATGATGGCGTTGATGGGTTATATCCGCTCCTCCGTGCGGCTGTTCTGGCACGTCAATGAAATCATGCGCGACAACTCACCGTGGGCGTACACCCACACGGTGGGCTTCGCCGCGAACATGATTTCGTTCAACGTGCTGTTCTTCTGGACCAGCATCCTGTTCGTCTTCTGGCTGGCCCAACTCGGAGCGAAAAAGGAGCCGGCAGTAGGAAAAGTACCGGCTGCGCCACTGGTACCGCAGCCGATTGCGGCCTCCAAGTAGAACGCTTCATACGGGCTGGCCGACGGCCGGCCCGTATGGCACGCCGCGGCATTTCGCGATTTCCGCGACGACACAGCGAGATATCGCCGAATTTCATCAATGAGCGGGTCCGCACGCCGCGCACACGTTCCGCCCTTTCAAGCGGTTCGAACGTCGCATCCTTCATGTCGCAAACGGTATGCGAATTGCCATACCTCATACGCCCTAATCTCAATGTCCGCCGCCACCCTCGGCGCCGCGGCATTAGGAAAGGAGGTGGAAGGAAAGGGCGTTGCGGGTATTTTTACGGGCTTATCTTCTTTTTTAGTTAAGGAGGAAGAGGCATGTTCTTATCACGCCGACAGTTCATGAAGGCCTCAGTCGGTACGCTGACCGCCGTGGCACTGGCGGACAAAGTCCTCGCATTGACCGCGCTGCAGCCGGTCGTCGAAGTCGATAATCCGCTGGGCGATTATCCGGACCGGTCGTGGGAGCGGGTCTACCACGATCAATACC
>JBDZVU010000011.1:0-46195 GCA_040255845.1 Nitrospiraceae bacterium
GGCGAGCGCGCCACCAACTCGGTGACGACGGACTTCACGATCGTGGCGTTGGTCGCCAGGAGCTCATCGCGGCTCATGCCCGGCTTGCGCGGAATGCCGGAGGTAATCACCGCGACGGACGAGCCGGCGGTCTCCGCATAGCCGTTCGTCCCGATCACGCGGCTGCTGTAGCCGCACACGGGCCCGGCTTGCTCGATGTCCAACGCCTTCCCTTGCGGCACGCCTTCGACGATGTCCACCAGCACGACGTCGTACCGGTCCTTTTCCGCCAATCGTTGCGCAGTCGTCCCCCCGACGTTGCCGGCCCCCACCACGGTAATTTTCGGTCGCCCCATCATCTCACCTCTGCTTCTTTGGTTCCCGTCCTACCGCCGCCCACAGAAGGCTCTGCGCATCCTCCGAGCGCCGCCCACCTCAGCTCTGCTTCCCTCTTACTCTCCACCGGGAGAGGGCGCAGGTTGATCTCGTCCTGCACACATTCTCCGCACCACCTACACTCACTCACTTCCCTCCACCCAGAGGAGGCTTGGGTTGATTTCTTCGTGCGCGCATCCTTCGAGCACCACCCACTAATCCCATAAGATGGAAATCCCGGTGCGCGAAGGGCGAGCACAAGAGATCAACCCAAGCCCTCCTCTTCTCCTTCCTCCAGGTTTCGAGCCCCATCCACCTTCATCCATCGTCGCCGGTCATCTCACCTCTGCTTCTTCTCCTTCCCCCGGGAGGGGGCGCGGGTTGATCTCTTACTGCGCGCATTCTCCGAGCGCCGCCCACTCTCATCTAAGATGGGACTCCTGGCGCGCGGAGGGCGAGCACAAGAGATCAGCCCGCGCCTCCTCCCTCATGCTCCGTCCACCCCGCCACTTTGAAATTGATGGTGCAGACGAAATTCTCGCCGTCGTAGAAGTTCACCTTGATCTTTTTCTTGCCGTAGGTCTTCGCGAGGAATTCCTCCGGGTTGTCCACCAATTTCTGATACCCTCCGGGCGGATATTCCCCCAGCTCGTGAAAGACGACGATCATTCCCGACTTCACTTCCTGCAGGATCTTGGCGGAACACCGCGGATACACTTCCCAGAACTTCTGGTCGATCAGTTCCTTGCTGGGCTCGGGGCGGTCCTCACCCGGCTTCACCGGCTGGGAGAACTTCGCCAAGCGCCGCACGTACGGGTATTGGTGGCCCGTGAACAACTTGTAGAGCCAAGCCGGGACGGCCGGTTTGTTCGGGGACTGCGTCATGCTCACGCCGTCATCCTCTGATAGATGCGGGGCAGCCTGGCGGGCAGCGCCTCCACTCGATCGATCACGGTAAAGTGCACGTCGCCGTACATCCGTCTGAGATACCCGTCGGCGTCGCGGTCGATCGTCACGCACCAGGGCTTCACCCCGGCCTGCCGCGCCTCCCACAGCGCGGCCTTCGTGTCTTCGAGCGAGTACTCATCCTTGTACTCGCCGTCGAGCGGCCGCCCGTCGCTCAAGAGGACGAGGAGCCGTGTCCTGGCCGGCCGGCGCAGCAGTTTTGCGCAGGCATGCCGGATGGCGGCGCCGTCACGGTTCTGCTGCCGCGGGGCCAATCCCCCGAGCCGCCGGGCCGTGAGCGGCCCCAACCGCTCATCGAAGTCCTTGACGATCAAATAGTCTACCTGCCCCCGCCCCTGACCCGAATAGGCGAACAAGGCATACTGGTCCCCCACCGCGTCGAGCGCTTCACACAACACGACGAGGCTGTCCCGTTCGATATCGATGACGCGCCGGCCGTGTTCGACTTGGCGGCCCGTCGAGCCGCTCACGTCGACCAAAAACGCCACGGCGACATCCCGCTCTTTTTTCTCCCGCCGCACATACAGCCGATCCCCGCCCTCTTCGCCGGCCCGCTGCTCGGCGAACCGGCGCACGACGGCGTCGATGTCGAGGTCCTCTCCGTCGGCCTGGCCCGCGACGCGCCGGAACGCCGGCGGACGCAAGGCTTCGAAATAGCGGCGCAACGACCGCACCACGCTACGCTGTGCCTCCAAGGTCCCGGCGACTGGTTCATCCGGGCCGAGTGCCGCCTGCCGCTCGACCACCCGACACCAGCGAAGGCGATAGTCGGCCACGGCATGATCCCATTCCGGATAGTCGATGGCACGCTCGTCGGCCGCTCCATGGGGCGTCGTCCGGTCGTCGACGTCGAGCCGCAGCAGTTCATCCGCCAGTGACGGCAGCGAGCGGCCTCCCCCCAGCACGTCGCCCGATGCCGATTCCCGATCGCCCGGACGCCCGGCCTGCGAGGGCGCGCCCCCCTCCTTCGAACCGCCGCCTTGGCTGGCCGTTCCCGCGATGTCAGCCGGCGTGCCCGCCACCCGCTCGTCCCGGCTGATGAATTCCGGATTCATTTCCCCGCGGTGCTCCCAATTCGCCAGCGGACGGTACGGTTCGCGCGCCTCGCGCGCGGCCGCTTCGGTCGCCGCCTCCGGCGGTGTGTCGTCGCCGTGAGGCGACGCGATCATGTCCGCCTTCGGCGCCAGCAGTTCTTCCAGCCGGACATACACCCTATCGGTCAGCCGGACGGCATCCTCCGCCGTCGCGTCGGTCCGGAACAGGCCTTGGCACAGCGCCCACAGCTCCGCCACTTCCGACCGCACGGCCCGCGGGACGGCGCTGGACTCCGATTCGCCGGTCGAGAGGCGCAGCAGGCAGTCGACGATCAATTCTTTGGGGGTCAGCCCGGCGGCCGGATCCCGAGGGACGACGGCCTCCGCCGCAAGCTTGGCGAGGTCGCGGCGCAGCCCCGGATAGGCCTCCTGCAGGAGAAACTCGACTCGCGCATCCTCCAGCACCGTCCACAGGTCGCGCACCAGCTGCGGGTGGGGGTAGAGCAAGAACAAGTCGGCCAGGGAATGCACCGTCCCGGGCCGCCGGTACCGCTGGCGCACCGTCCCCGCGAGCTCGTCCAGCACATCCGGCAGCGGGCGATAGGTGCCGAATTCCAAGTGTCCCGCCTCATGGGCCGCCATCACGAGATACAGCCGTTCGTTGTCAGCGGCGTCGGGATACCGGCGGAGCAATGCCGGAAGGAAGATGGTGCGGCCGTCGGCGCTGACCGTGGCCCGCGCCCCCGCCGCCGCGCCATCCGGTGCCGCGGCGATCGACACGTCGGTTCCGCACAAGCCTTCGACGAACAACTTGATCGTTCGGGCCACGCTCCGCAACGGCACGCCGCTCAAGGCCTCTTCGACGGAGGCGAGCGCACGCCGCGATTCCACGGCGAAGTACGCGCGGGCGCCCTCGACGCTGTAGGCCAGGGTCTCCATGCCGGCTTTGAACCACTGCTCGAAGCGCTGGGCCCCATCCGTCCCGGCGCCTACCATCGCGACGATCTCAGGACAGCGGCGCAAATAATTGAGCGTCGCCTCGGCATCTCGCTCGGCGACCAGGCTTCCGTATTGCAGGATCTTGGTCTGCCAGTCGGGAGCCGGCAGCTGGCGCATCAGCCGCGGCGCCTCGGCCAGGCAGGCGATGCCCGCTTCCGCGGCCTGGTCGGCCAGCTGCGAGCCGATCTCCACCACGCGCCGGCGGATAGAGGGCGACTCCAGGTCGCCCAACAGCCCGGCGCTGGTCCGCAGGAACTCGAGCGTGCCGATGTAATCGGGCTTTCCCAGCGTGTTGGGCCTGATCAGTTTCAGCCCGAAGGCCAGCCAATCACGGACCGCCTCGAAGGGCAGCACGGGGGCCACGTGGGGGATTTGCCGAACGTATTCGAGCCCCACCACCACGTCCACGCCGATGAGCTCCACGGCGATGTCGAGCCACGCACGCAGCTGCTCCGCCGGCACGGCGGCCACCATCTGAGGTGCGGTCCGCAGGAACTCCAGCGCCACATTGGCGTCGTCCTCCGCCAGCTCGACAGCCAGCCGCAACACCATGGCGCGGGTGTCCGGCGACTCGATCAGCCCGAGGATGAGCGGAGAATCCTTCACATACTTCAGCGCCATGGCGCCGGATGCCTGGGCCAGCGCCACCCCGACATCGAGCCAGGCCACCACATCCCCCAGTCCCGCGCGCCGATCGAGCTCGCTCAAGGCTGCGGTTGCCGCGGACGCCGCCTTGGCCGACAGGTCCGCCAGTTCGTCGAGCAAGGTCAAAACCGCGGCCCGGTCTTTTCCGTCGAGCCGCGCGACCAGTTGCTCCGCAACCGGCCGGTCCAGCTCGGTACTGAGACGCTCGATGAGTTCGGTGTCCACGCGTAAGTCGGTCATGAGTCGCAAGAAAACGTGCAAAGTCTTGGATTGTAAAGAAGCTCCGAGCGCTTGTAAACTGTGGCTTCCCCGTCGGCGACGAGAACCTGAAGGAGCGCGCATGAGCGAACCCAGCCAAGCCAGCCTGGACAAGATGTTGAAATACGTGAAGGGCTTCGCGGAGAAGAGCGGCACGACGATGCATCCGAACCCCGCCGTGACGGAAGCCGTGGTGAAGGGACTCGCGATGCATGTGGACGAGCTCGGCAAACCGCTCTGTCCCTGCAACTTCTACAAGGACAAGCAGGCCGAAGCCAAGCTTCGCCGCTGGATCTGCGCCTGCGACGAAATGCAGATCTACAAGTACTGCCACTGCCTGTTGTTCGTGCGGGAAGACGGCATGCCGATCACGGAATACCTGCCGGAGGGGCATGAAGGCCGGGAAGTGTATGGGGTGATCACCGACCCGACGCCGGACAAGGGCCGGGCGCTCAAGCACAAGGCGCCGAGCTCGTCAGACCCGCAGCCCGCCACCTGAAGGGCCGGTTCGATTCCGTCTCAATCCCACCCGCTTACTTCGTAGCCTTGTTCGATCAGGCAGCGGACGACGGCATCGGCGTACGGTTGCTCCGGCACCAGCGGTTTGTAGGCCCCCCCGACCAAGCCGAGCAGAAACCCGAGACCCCCGCCGGCTGCGGCACCGATGGTCACACCGGCTGCCCCGCCGATCAAGCCGGCTGACGCTCCGATCGCGCCCCCCAGCGTCGCTCCGATGACCGCGCCCGATGCCGCATTGGCGCTGCGGTGAACGCCGGGCTCCAAGCCGGCCTCTTCGGCTTTCCGCTGGCACGTTTCAATCTCTTGCCGTGCCATTTCCTTGCCGTAGAGTTGCAGCTGCTTATTGGAGCGCAACAGCGGTTCCGGGCCGGCGCAGCTCAGCGAGCTGGCGACCAAGACGACCAGCACCACGGCTCGCACTAGTCTCGACCACGACTGCCCCTTCCCCGACGGGACGCCCCTCATTGCCACCCGGTGACCTCGTAGCCTCGTTCCTGCAGGCACCGGTTGACGAAGCCGGTGTACGCTTGGCTCGGAGCTGACGATCCGGCGTGAAAGAGTCCGGACAGCAACCCCCACACGGCGCCGCTGACGGCGCCGATCAGGGATCCGCTCCCTGCCGCCCCCGCGATCGCACCCCCTGCCGCTCCGCTGGCCGCGCCGATGCCGGCGCCGACGCCGGTGCTCGCCGCCACCTGCCCCGCTCTGCCGCTGCCTTCTTCGGCACCCGCCGCCTCGGCCAGCTCCCGGCAGGCCTCGATGTCACGCTCGGCCGCCTCCTTGCCGACAGCCTGCAGGTGGGCATTGGGATAGAGCACCGGCTGCGGCCCGGAGCAAGCGTTCAACGAAACTCCGATGATGATCGGCACGAGCACCCGCTTGTTCACCGCCGCCCCTCGTTCGACACCAGACAGGCGGTCGCCTGCGCGGCGTTGATGCCCTTCAGGCGGACCCGCTTTCGGCGCCCTTCCGCGCCGGACTGAATCACGACGTGGGCGCGGGGCACCGAGCACCGCTCGGCCAGAAACCGGATCAAGGCCTCGTTGGCCGCCCCTTCGACCGGCGGCGCTGCGACCCGGATCTTCAGCGCCCCGCCGTGAAACCCCACGCATTCCGTCCGCGCCGCTTTCGGCTGCACGTGTATCAGCAGGACCGTCCCGTCAGAGGTGTCCTGTGCGACCTCGTCGTTCATGCCGAGCCTGTGGACCGGTGAGTCAGAAGATGGCCTTGACGAGTTCCAGAATGCTGCGCTGCATGTCCGGATCGTCCGTAATGGGGCGCGCGATCGCCACGTCGCAGGCGCGATCGGGCCGAACGCCCTGGCGGATCAACGTGCCGGCGTAGATCAAGAGCCTGGTGCTCACGCCTTCTTCCAATCCGTGATTCTTCAGGTTGCGCACCTTCCCGCCCACTTTCACGAGTTGCGCGGCCACCGTCGAGCTGACGCCGGCCTCCCGCTCCACGACCCGCGCTTCGATCTCCGGGGTGGGGTAGTCGAACTCGAGGGCCATGAAGCGCTGCTTGGTGCTTTGCTTCAGGTCTTTCAACACGCTCTGGTAGCCGGGGTTGTAGGAAATGACGAGCATGAAGTCGTCGGCGGCTTCGATGGCGACGCCCTTCTTTTCGATGGGCAGCACGCGGCGGTCGTCGCTCAGCGGGTGAATGATCACGGTGGTGTCCTTCCGGGCCTCCACCACTTCATCGAGGTAGACGATGGCGCCGTGCCGGACGCCCAGGGTCAGCGGTCCGTCCATCCACACCGTCTCCTGCCCCTTGAGCAGATACCGCCCGACCAGGTCGGACGCCGTCAGGTCTTCATGGCAGGCGACCGTGATCAGCGGGCGCCCGAGCTTGTAGGCCATGTGCTGCACGAAGCGGGTCTTGCCGCAGCCGGTCGGCCCCTTGAGCATGACCGGCATCCGGTTCTGCGCCGCGATGGTGAAGAGCGCGACTTCGCCCCGCACCTCGGCGTAAAACGGCTCGCGGTCGATTCGATACGATTGCAGCTCCCGTTCGCGCGCCTGCTGGGTCATCGCCGGTTGTCCATGCAGTGTGACTGATGCGAGTGGAGCAGCACGATAAACAGAATCGCACGAGAAGATCAAGGGACCGCCAGCGGGACGGGCCGCACACATGATCGCGCCGGCGCCGTTCTCTGGCGATCACGCGACGGTGACGGTGTCGAGCACCTCGCGCACCTTCTGCGTCAGCACGTTCGGCGTGAACGGCTTTTGAAGGAACGCGGTCTCCCGCTTCACGCCCTGTGAGAAGACCGGATGGTCGGGATACCCGGACATGTAGAGGACCTTCATCTCCGGCCGCACCGCGGTCAACTTCTCCGCGACTTCGGGGCCGCTCATCTGGGGCATCACGACGTCGGTCAACAGCAGGTGGATGGGCCCCATGTGCTTCGCGCCGGTCAGCAGCGCCTCGATGCCGTGACGGGCCACGAGCACCGTGTACCCGTGCAGGCGCAGCGCTTCATGCACCAATCCCCGCACCGCCGGCTCGTCCTCCACCAGGAGAATGGTCTCCCGCCCTTGCGTGCGCCCGGCCGCGGCGCCGGACGCGTCCCCCGACTGGGCCGTCTCATCCACCCGGGGAAAGAAAATCTTGAAGGTCGTGCCGCGTCCCTCCTTGCTCTCCACGTCGATGGTGCCGCCGCTCTGTTTGACGATGCCGTAGACCGTGGACAGGCCGAGTCCCGTGCCCTTGCCCTTCTCCTTGGTGGTGAAGAACGGCTCGAACAAGTGCGACAGCGTTTCCTCGCTCATGCCGTGGCCCGTGTCTTTGACCGCCAGCATGACGTACGGGCCTTCGTCCAGCACGATGGTGTCCAACCGCGTCCCCTTGCCGACGTCGACGTTGCGCGTCTCGATGGTGAGCCGCCCGCCGGTCGGCATCGCATCGCGGGCGTTGACCGCCAGGTTCATGATGACCTGCTCGATCTGCCCGGGATCCGCCTTGATGGACCCCAACGACTGCTCCAAGTCCGCGCACAACTCGATGATGTCTTCGCCCAGCAGCCGGCGCAGCATGCCGTCCATGTTCAGAATGACGGCGTTGAGGTCCACCACCTTGGTCGAGACGAATTGGCGGCGGCTGAAGGCCAACAGTTGCCCGGTCAAGGCGGCCGCCCGATCCGCCGCCTTTTTGACCTCTTCCATCTCGCGGTGCATCGGATCGCCGGCGGCCAGCCGGCTGAGGATCAGCTCGCTGTACCCGCGGATCACCGTCAGCAGATTATTGAAGTCGTGCGCGACGCCGCCCGCCAGCCGCCCCACCGCTTCCATCTTTTGCGACTGCCTGAGCTGCGCCTCGGTCTGGCGAAGCGCCTCCTCCGTCTTGGTCCGCTCCCCGAATTGCCCGATCTTCAGACCGATGTCGGCGACCATCTTGAGGAGATCGTCGTCCGGGTCCCGCACTTGGCAGCTGAAGAATTCCACCACCCCTTCCACGTCGCCCCCGACGCGGACGGGGAAGCCGAACGCGCCATGAAACCCGGCCTTCGCGGCAGACGCGTTCCGGACGAAATTCTCATCCACCGCCACGTCCCTGATCCAGGTCGGCTGCCCCGTGGCCCAAATACGCCCCGGCAGGCCGATGCCGGGCTTGAACGCCTGTTGCCAGGTTTCCATCACGAAGTCGTCGGCCTTCTCGAGCGCCGCCGATTTCCATTGATCGAGGCAGCGCAGCGTCCCCGACGCTTTATCGGACCGCCAAAAGACGCCCAAGTCCCATTCCAGGCTCTCGCCCACCGCCTGGATGATCTTCGGCACGGCTTCCTCCAGGCTGAGCGACTCGGACAACACGCGGGTCACGGCATATTGAGACGCCAGACGCCGTTCGGTGCGCCGGCGGTCCGTGATGTCCCGGACGAACGTGCTGAAGATGTACGCCTCGCCGATGCGCGCCGGCGAGACGGAGATCTCGACCGGGAACTCATGGCCGTCTTTGTGCTGCCCGGTGATTTCGATGCGCTGGTTCAACAGCGGTCCGTCGCCGGTGCGCAGGAACGCCTGGATGCCGAGCCCATGGGCCTCGCGATGCCGCGGCGGGATGATGGTGTCGGTCAACAGCCGTCCCAAGGCTTCCTGCCTGGACCAGCCGAAAATGGCCGTGGCTTGCGCGTTCCAATCGGTCACGATCCCGGCCGCGTCGACCGTGATCACGCCGTCCATGGCCGTATCGACGATGGCGCGGTTGCGTTCCTGACTCTGCAGGAGCGCGGCCTCGGCGGCACGGGCCCAGGCGCTTTCCTGCTGCGCCTGCCGATATTCCGCCCGCAGCCGGGACGTCGACCACAGCAGCAGCGCCAGCAACGGGAGCCACACCACGGTGCCCGCGATGCCGACCTTCCAGAGCACGGACCGGATCGGCTGCACGACGTAATCGCGGTCCATCCGCATCAGGACGGTCCAGCCGTGCCCTGGCAGGTGCTCGAACCCTTTGGTGGAGGCATAGCCGGTCACGACCTGCACGTGCCGGCGCAGGTGCTCCTCTTCGAGGAAGCCCGTGGAGGCGTCCCGGCTGGCGAGCGCGGACGGCAGGCCCATGGCGACCAAGTTCAGATCCGCGCTCTTGTGCGCGAGATCGGAATCGACGAACACGCGGCCCGTCCGCGTGAGCATTTGGTATTCCACCGATCCCGCGAATCCCGCGCGATGCTCCAGCGACCGAATGGTCCGGGTGGTCACTTCTTCGATCGCCGAGGCGGGAATCCGGGTGGTGACGGCGCCGAGAAACACTCCGCGCGCATCGAGGATGGGCGCGGTGAACGCCACCGTGTCCATCCCCTGATCCGGGTCATGGGTCATGAGATCGTCCGAGATGATGGTCCGTTGGTCGCGTGCGTCCCGGAACCAGACGCTGTGGCTGTAATCTCGTCCGACCGTCTCGGAGTCGGTGGCCGCGATCACGACGCCGGTGGCGTCGGTGACCCCCAGCCACACGTACATCGGCGCGTACGCCGTCTTCATCCAGTTGAGATATCCCGTGAGAAAGTCACGGTCGGCGGCGCGGAGCGCGAAGGCGCGCGCCATGGTTTGCACGTCGCCATGACGCTCGAACAAGAGCCGGTCCAGTTTGTCCGAGACCTCCGTCGCGGCGAGCATCAGCTCCTCGCCGGACGCGGCCACCAAGTAGCGCTCCACGTACCGCAGGAGCAGCGCTCCGAGGCCGAACGCGAGCACGGTCATGAGGACGATCAGATAGGGCAGCGATCCGTAGCGGCGGGGTTCGGCGACCGCTGGAGACGTGACGGGGAAGGTCATCCTGCTCGCCCCCGGAGCGTCCAGCGCTCGACGACGGCGGCCGGATGATAGGCGCGTTTGGCCGCCCGCAAGCCTGGCAGCTCGCTGTCCTCCATGGCATTGACGTAGCGGGCTCCCTGTTCCACGGCCCGCCGGCAGGTATCCCGGAACAGATATTGGGCCAATCCGGGGATTGACCGGTCCGCGACCTCCGCCAACACGCAGTACGTGCCGGGCGTGAGCCAGTAGCCGAACGTGTACGCCTTCACGTCCCCGTCGATGCAGGCCACCCGCCCGCTCACGCCCCAGCGAGCCGCCTCTTCGTACAGCAGGGCGTGGGCGGCACCGGCGTCTTCGAGGAGAAAGGCGGCGAAGGGATCGTGAACGCCGGCGGCGCGCTTCTGGTCGGCCCACCGGAGGTACAGCGCTCGGCAGGCCCGCGCGTCGCCCGCCCCGAACGGCCGCACCTCGATCGCCGCCTCGCGCGCGGCGCGATTGCAGAGCGCCCGCTGCGACTTGAAGCGGTCGCCCGCCAAATCGGCGAGCGCCGGCGCCTCGTAGACATAGTCGCCCGCGTGGTGCGTGAAGCACCATCCGGCGTCCACCAATCGGGATCGCTGCGCGGCCATGACGTTCTCGATCCGCGTCACCGGCGAGCCGCCGTTCCATTCGTCCATCACGCCAAGCGCCATCTGCACGGTGCGCTCGAGCGGCCTAGGCCCGAGCGGCGGCAGCGGCATGAACCAGCCGTCGGATGAGCGCGCAAACAGATAGAACGTCTCGTCCTCTTCCATCCACCAGTAGGGCAGCAGGGCGGTCCACATCGCATGGTAGGGGAAGGCATAGGCCGCCAAGGCTTGATCATGAAGCAGCGCGGCCCGCTCAAGCGCGTTGTCAAAGCGCACCGCGTCCGACGCCGTCAACGGAGCCAAGCGGGGATCCTCCGCAGGCCGACGCGCGCGGGTGACGCGTGACGTCAGCGCCGGCAGGGCGCGCAGCACCATCACGTCATCCTGAAACCGCCCGATCAGGCGCGGGTGAGCGGCGATGGTGTCGAGGACGGCCTCCGTCTCGAGCCAGGCCGCCGCAGCTTCCGCTTGCTCCGCAATGGTCGGCGGCGGCGTGTCACCCGGATACGGGCACTTGCGGTCCCACCCCAGCACTACCTGCGCATGAGACTCATCCCACATCAGCGCGAACGGGTAGAGCCGGCAATCCAGCGGTCTGGCGGCATAGATGCGGCAATGGTGGGTGGCCGGGTCGAACGCCGGGCACAGATAGCTGTCTCCATCGGGATGGGGCACGAGGGCGATCTGGGATCCGGACGCATCGGGGAAGACCGACCGGTCGAGGCCGGCGGCGACGGCCCGCTCGATTTCCTCGCCGGTGAAATAGGGGCGCAAAAAACTCTCGACTTCCGGAAACCGGCAGCAGATCTCGCAGGACAAACAGACGGTGTTCGGCACGACCTGCGGCAGTTCCCGCCGGACAGCCATCGACCGGTTGCGCTCCACCCTTACGAGGTCCATCGGAATCCCATCATACGACGCGTCTAAAAACGTGGCAAGAAACCGTCGCGATCGGCGCTCGTCTCCCTCGCGCGTGCAGCGCGGCGGGACGCGGCGATTCGGGCTATTGCTTGACCGCTGGACACCTCACTGGAATACTGAGCGCGGTCACGCCGCTCACGCTGGGCCTCCTATGTCCTCACCCACTCCTCCCAACGGCGACCGCTACGACCCCCGCGCGCTGCTCAATTCGCAGCCGGTGATCATTACCGTGATCGATCCCGCGACCCATACCGCCGTCTTTCAAAACGACGCCTCGCTGAACAAGTTCGGCGATATTGCCCAGCAGACCTGCCATGCGAAGATCGCCGGCTGCCCGGCGCCGTGCGCCTTCTGCAAAATGCCTGACGCCGTGGCGCAGAACCGGCTCATGAGCAGCGAAGTGTCGCTGCCGAACGACGAGCACGTCTTGGTGCAATGGGCCCCCGTCCGGACCGAACGCGGCGCCGTCCACATCGTCGAGACGATGACCGACATCACCGTCTACAAACGGCAGCAGCGGCAGACCGACGAGCTGGTCAAGAAGCTTTCGGAGACGAATCGGGAACTGAGCCACACCAACGAGCAGCTTCGCGACCGGTCGTCGCGGGACAGCCTGACCGGTCTCTTCAACCATGCCTATTTCAAAGACACGTTGGCGCAGATGTGCGCGGCCGCCATCCGCTCGGGCCGGCCGTTGTCGCTGCTCTTTATCGACCTGGACAACTTCAAGCAGATCAACGACACGTTTGGGCACAGCGTGGGGGATCAAGTGCTGCGAGAAATGGGATGGCTCCTCGACAGCCAGCAGGCGACGGCGCGGCTCTCACGGTCGAGCGACGTGCCCGCCCGGTACGGCGGCGAAGAATTTTCGCTGATCCTGCCTGACACGTCCATGGACGGCGCCCTCAGCGCGGCGGAGCGGATCAGACACCGCGTCACGACCCTGCTGCTCCTGCCGGAACTGGCGCTGCTCGCCGACCGCCACCGCGCCCTGACGTGCAGCATCGGCGTGGCGACGTTCCCCCTCCACGCGGCGGATGCCGCGGGCCTCGTGGCGGCGGCCGACGCCGCCGTGTACGCCGCCAAACGGGCCGGCAAAAACTGCGTGCGCATGGCCGCTCCGGCCGTGCCTCCGCCCCTTGTCCGGTCGGAAACACCGTGTTAGCATTCGCTCCACTCGCCTGACGTCGCGACGATGCTCGCCTCGGGTGACGAAAAAGGATCGTCTCCTTGGCACACACCGAACCGCTCTGTTCCTCGCTCCCCGCTGGCACCTTGCTCGATCGTTGCGCCGCCGTTCGCCGGCATCTGATCGAGGCCGGCCTCTTCGGCGACGGCCGGGAGCCTGAGTCGGGACCGGCGGGCGTGACGTCCTGGCGGATCAGCCCCTGTCCGTTTCTCCTTACCCGGGACCAGCTCGACTTCTTCACCGCCTTGGGTCCCCGCCTCCTGGCGTTCTACCAGGCGGTCAACAAACTGTATTTCGACAGCGCGAAGGGGCTCGAGCCCGCGTGGGTCGCCCGGTATCTCGATCAAGGGAAACCCGAAGCCCTGGTCACCTTCGCACGCATGAAACGGTTCAAGGATGCGCTGCCGGCCGTCATCAGGCCCGATATCATTCCGACGCAGGACGGGATGGTCATCACGGAATTGGATTCCGTTCCGGGCGGCATCGGACTGACCGCCGCCATGAGCCGGGCCTACGCGGCCCTGGACGCCGATAGGCCGCCGGGCAGTGCGCCCGCCGTTCACCTCGTGGGCGGGGCCGACGGGATGGTCCACGGCTTTGCCTCGATGCTGGCCGCCGCGCAGGGAGACCGGGAGGGCGGCGCGGCCATCGTCGTCTCGGACGAGGCGAAGGACTATCGGCCTGAGATGGGGTGGATGGCCGCGCGCTTGCGCGCGCAAGGGCTGCCCGTCGAGTGCGTCGGCCCCCGTGATCTGCGGTTCACCGAGGAAGGACTCCGGCTGTCCTTCGGCTCGGGCGAGGACAGGGTCGGCTTGGTGTACCGGTTCTACGAACTGTTCGACCTGCCCAACATTCCGAAGGCCGAGCTCATTCAATATGCGGTCAAAAAAAAGCTCGCTGCGATCACGCCGCCCTATAAACCCGCGCTCGAGGAGAAGAGCGCGTTTGCGCTGCTCCACCATCCGGTCCTGCGGCCGTTCTGGACGCGCGAGCTCGGCGACGAGTGCTTTCTCCAGCTGACGGCGATCATGCCGCGCACGTGGCTGCTGGATCCGGCGCCGATTCCTCCCGCCGCGACCATTCCGGGCCTGCAGCTCGGCGGACGCCCGCTGTCCTCGTTCGAGGAGTTGGCCCAGGCCGGGCAAAAGGAGCGCCATTTCGTCATCAAGCCCTCCGGCTTCTCGGAGCTGGCGTGGGGGAGCCGCGGCGTGTCGGTCGGCCATGACCTGCCGCAAGCCGAATGGGCGGCGGCGTTGCACACCGCGCTGGCGTCGTTCCCCGGCACGCCGTATGTGCTGCAGGAATTCCATAAGGGCCGCTTGTTCGACGTGGAGTACGAGGATCCCTCCAGCCGGACGATCGTGCGGATGAGCGGGCGCGTGCGGTTGTCTCCTTATTATTTCGTCGCGGGCGGACAGGCGACGTTGTCCGGCATTCTGGCGACCGTCTGCCCGGCGGACAAGAAGATCCTGCACGGGATGCGCGACGCCGTCATGGCGCCCTGCGCGGTGTCGGCGCTGTAGTAGCGGACAGCCCCTACGGAGGAAAAATGACCAATTCCACTTTCACCGGTTTCCTGGTAGCCTAATAGCTGTATGGCCATCACCCTCTACCACGTGCACTGGTGTCCGGAGTGCGCCCTCGTCCGGGACAAATTGCAGGAATTGGGCGTGCCGTATGACGACGTGGTCGTGCCCGATATCCGGCCGATGCGCAAGCAAGTCTACGAGGTGTCCGGGCAGTATTACGTCCCGGTCCTCAAGGACGGCGACACCGTGCTGACGGAGACGCATCACATCCTCGCCCACCTCGACACCCACTATGCAAAATCGCTCTCGTGACGGCTCCCCGCGGCGCAGCGTTCGCCGGACGGTCCGCCCTCCCCTGCCCATCCTGATCTGCCGGACAAGGAGGCCCTGACACCCGTGGAGGCATGGAGACAGATACTGGCCGACAGCATCGTCAAGCCCAAAGAGCTGGCGGAACGCTTCGGGGTCGATGAAAAAGAGGTCGAAGCCGTCGTCGGGCCCTATCCGATGCGCATCACGCCGGCCGTGCTCGCCACCATCAAGGAAAAGGGAGACGCCATTTGGCGGCAGGTCGTCCCGGATGCGGTGGAACTGGACGACATCGCGGCCGAGGATGATCCGCTGGAAGAAGATCTGATGAGTCCGGTGCCGCATCTGGTGCACCGGTACCCCGACCGGGTCTTGTTGATGGTGACGAATCAATGCCCCATCTACTGCCGGTTCTGCACCCGGAAGCGGCTGGTCGGAAAACCGGGCTTCCTGAAAAAAGGCGAGCTCGACCGGGCTATTACCTATCTGCGCCAGCACACCGAGGTCCGAGACGTCATCCTCTCGGGCGGCGACCCGCTGCTGCTGCCGGACCATCTGCTCGAGCGGGTGCTGAAAGCGCTGCGCGGAATCCCCCACCTCGAACTGATCCGGATCGGCTCACGGGTGCCGGGCACGCTGCCCGAGCGGATCACCCCGAAGCTGTGCGAGATGATCAAGAAATACCATCCGGTCTACATGAACCTGCATTTCAACCATCCCGACGAACTGACGGCCGCCGTCAAAGCGGCCTGCGGGATGCTGGCCGATGCCGGGGTGCCGCTCGGCGCGCAGACCGTGCTCCTGCGAGGCGTCAACGACGACCCCGAAGTCATGAAGCGGCTCGTCCACCAGTTGCTGCTGGCCCGCGTCAAACCCTATTATCTGTACCAAGCCGACTTGACCAAGGGCACGAATCACTTCCGCACCACCGTGGAGACCGGCCTGGCGATCATCAAGGCCCTGCAAGGCCACACCAGCGGGATGGCGGTGCCGCATTTCGTGATCGATGC
This sequence comes from Nitrospiraceae bacterium, assembly GCA_040255845.1. Classification (GTDB taxonomy): domain Bacteria; phylum Nitrospirota; class Nitrospiria; order Nitrospirales; family Nitrospiraceae; genus Nitrospira_D. Next base: position 15,615 of record JBDZVU010000011.1, read on the forward strand.
GCCGGGCGGCGGCGGGAAAATCCCGCTCTTGCCGGGTGACTACCTCGTGCAGATGGACGAGGACGGCGTGACCCTGCGCAACTACGAGCAGAAGACGTTCCACTATCCGCAGCCGTCCGCGTCGCTGTCGTGCGCCTCGGAGCCGGCGCATACCGACGGGCGGCGGGAGCTGCCGATGGCCGGAGCCGGGTCCTGCGGCAACGGGGAAATGGGCCGCCTGTGAGCCGCCGCCCGAACGACGGGATCCTTCCCTACCAAGACATCAAGCGGCTGATCGCCACCGGCGCCATTGCCGCCTCACCGGCGGTCGAAGACCGGCAAATCCAGCCGGCCAGCTTGGATCTGCGGCTGGGCCGGAAAGCCTATCGCCTCATCAGCAGTTTCCTGCCGGAGTTGTCGCCCATCTCGTCGCGATTGGACGTGCTGGATTTCTATCAGTCCGATCTCGTCATGTACGAGATGGATCTCACGGAAGGCGCGATCCTCGAAAAGGGGCACGTCTATTTGGTGCCGCTGCTCGAGCGGTTGAAGCTGCCAGCCACGCTCCGCGCCCGGGCCAATCCCAAGAGCACGACCGGACGCCTGGACGTGTTCACCCGCGTCGTGACGGACTTGAACGCGGGCTTCGACGAAATTCGGGCCGGCTATCGGGGCCCGTTGTTTCTCGAAGTCGTCCCCCGCTCCTTTGCCGTCAAGGTGCGGACGGGGCAATCGCTGAATCAGATCCGGTTCGTCCGCGGGGACGCGACCGTCTCGGACCAAGCTCTGCGGACGCTCCATCAACGCATCCCCTTGCTGTATCACAACGCGCCGAACCCCAAAATTTTGGGACGGCGCGAATTCCGCGCCGAGCGTGGATTGTTCCTCCGCATTGACCTGAAGGGAGAGGATCGGGCGGATTCCCGAGTCATCGGCTATCGGGCGAAGAAGAACAGCCATGTCATCGACCTGGCTAAGATTGGCCACTACGCCGCGGCGGACTTCTGGGAGCCCCTCTACCGGCACCGGCACGACAGCCTGTTGCTCGAGCCCGAGGAGTTTTACATCCTGGCGTCCAAGGAGCGCATCCGCGTGCCGGCCGGATATGCGGCTGAAATGGTCGCCTACGAGGCGGCGTGCGGGGAGCTGCGGACGCACTACGCCGGATTCTTTGACCCGGGCTTCGGCTACGGCACGGCCGGTGAGCTGCGAGGGACGCAGGTCGTGCTGGAGGTCCGCCCGCATGACGTGCCCTTTCTCATCCACGACGGCCAGACCTTTTTCAAGGTTGTATATGACCGGATGCTCGACGTACCATCTCAACTGTACGGCACGACGCTGGGATCGTCCTACCAACGCCAAGGATTAACCCTCAGCAAGCATTTCAAACCGTAATCTCATGGCCCCCACTGACCTTCCGTCAAAAGATCCTTCGTCCCGTCCTGCTCCGCGTCCCTCCGACGACGATCAGGGGACCGACAAGCAACTCAGCGTCGCCGGCATGATGACCGGCACCGCGCTGATGTTCATCGGCTTCTTGAACGTGTTCCTCTCGATCAGCGGCGGGTTCGAGATCAACGTGGTGCCCCTGCTCATCTACTTCGGCGGTCTCGCGGTCTGGGCCAACGCCGTCATCGAAAATCCGACGCTGCGCTACGGCGTCATGATCGTGGCCATCGCGTTCGCCCTCGGCTTTTTCCATTATGGCGAGGTGCTCTTCTGGCACAAGCAGGTTGTCTTCTGGTCCACGGTCGTCGTGGTGATGTACTTCATGTTTCGCGAGCCGAAGAAGCCGGCCTCCTGAGCGCTGCGTCCTCGACGCGTCCATCCTCCGCGATGACGATCTCCGTCATCATGCCCGTCTACAACGAAGAGACGATCCTCGCACAGTCCTTGTCCCGCCTCGCCGAACACGGGTTCGATGACATCGTCATCGCCGACGGCGGAAGCTCCGATCAAAGCGTGGCGGTGGCCAAGGCCTCTTGCGCCCGCGCTCCGAATGCGCGCCTCATCTCGGCGGCCCTGGGGCGCGCACGGCAAATGAACGCCGGCGCCCGCGCCAGCCGCGGCCACGTGCTGCTGTTCCTCCACGCCGACACGGAGCTGCCACGCCATGCCCGGCAGAGGATCGAGGAAGCGCTCCAGGATCCGGCGGTCGTATGGGGACGATTCGACGTCGCCTTCGATTCGGCGTCTCCGTGGGCGCGGATGATCGGCGCGCTGATGAACGTGCGATCCCGCTGGAGCGGCATCGCCACCGGAGACCAAGCGATCTTCGTGCGGCGGGAGACATTCGAGCGAGTGGGGGGCTTTGCCGACATCCCGTTGATGGAGGACATCGAGCTCAGCCGACGGTTGAAGAGAGCGGGACGGAGGGCCGCCCTCCGAGAGAAGGTCGTGACCTCGTTCAGGAGATGGGAGCGGCAGGGGCCGCTCCGGACGATCGTCTTGATGTGGACCCTCCGACTCCTGTATTGGCTGGGGATGGATCCGGTCCTCCTGCATCGATGGTATCGGGTGATCCGATGACGCCCGGCTTCTCGTCTTCAGCCGCCGATCGGGATCGCGCAGCGCTGATCATCTTTGCCAAAGCGCCGATCCCTGGGCAGGTCAAGACGCGCCTCTGCCCGCCGCTCACGCCGGACGAGGCAGCCACCCTTCACGGCAGCTTCGTGCTCGACACATTGGAGCGCACGAAGGCCGCAATCGCAGCATACAAGCTGCCGCTCGATCGGGTCCTGGCGTGCGCGCCGGAACGCACGCACGTGTTTTTCAGGATCATGGAAGAGCGGCACGGTGTGCGTCTGATGAATCAGGAGGGCGAGAACCTCGGCGCGCGCATGGATCATGCGTTCTCGACCGTGTTCGCCCAAGGATACCGCCGTGCCCTGCTGGTGGGGACGGACGTGCCATCCCTGCCACTGGATCACTATCGCCGCGCGCTGGAGGAGCTCGACCGGCACGACGTGGTCTTGAATCCCGCGTTGGACGGAGGCTACGTGCTGATCGGACTGAAGCAGCCGGCGCCGGATTTGTTCCGCGAGATCCCCTGGTCCACCGATCAGGTGTGCGCCTTGACGCAGACCCGCGCGGCGGAGCTCCATCTCTCCACGGCGCTGCTGCCGCCATGGCGCGACGTCGATACGCTGGAGGATCTTCAGGCCTTGATCGACGCCAGCGCAGCGGACTCGAGGCAGCCCAAGAAGAACCGCGTATTCTCCGCCCGTACGGCCGGGGCGCTCGAGCTCATCGCCAAGCGCCTGAAGACGCGGGTATAACAGACGACGAGGAACCTATGAACGACAAGGTGGCACTGATTACAGGAGGCGCCAAGGGCATCGGGCGCGGGATCGCGCTCGACCTCGCGGCACGGCGGTGGAACGTGGCGATTTGCTACCGCACCAGCGAAGCGCATGCGCAAGACACGGCCAGGGCCATCACCGACCGAGGCGGCCACGCACTTGCCGTCCGCGCCGACGTGGGCGATCCCGCCGCCGCCGCACAGCTCGCCTCCCAGGTGGAACAGCGATGGGGGCGCATCGACGCGCTGATCAATGCCGCGGGCCCGTATCACCGCATCAACCTCTTCGACGAAACCGTGGAAGGCTGGCGCGAGATGTTCGACGGCAATCTGCACTCGATTTTTTACATGGCCCGCGCCGTAGCTCCGGGGATGAAGGCCCGCAAATCGGGCCGCATCGTGACGTTCAGCATGGCCAACGCCGACCAGATGATCTCCCAGCCCGACGTCACGGCCCATTACATTGCCAAGGCGGGCGTCTTGATCTTGACCCGCACGCTGGCCAAGCTGCTGGCTCCCCACGGCATTACGGTCAATGCCGTCTCGCCGGGCTTCATCGATTCGGGGAGCGCGCCTCCCGAAGAGCTCGCCGGCATGGTCAAACGGATCCCCGCCGGCTACATCGGCTCTGTCGACGACACGGTGTCGGCGGTCCGTTACCTCTTGAGCGAGGAGGCGCGCTACGTGAACGGGGCGAACATTCAGATCAGCGGGGCATGGGGGATATAGAGGTGGGCCCTGACCCGGTGAGGGTCCTTGCTCGCGAAACGCCCACCTTCACCCCATCGAAAAGCACACTATGGGCGGTGCTCGTTTCATGCGCGCAGGGGACCCCTTCACCGGGCCAGCGCCCCCATGAGCGGTGGAAGAAAAAGGAACGGTGGCGCTCGGTCAATGCGCGCAGTACGACACCAAACCGATCACCTCGCCGGAGTGGAGAAGGTGAGGTGGATCGGTGATGGTTCTTAGCTCACCGATCGCGCACCAAGACATCCTTCAAATGCTCAGCAACGGACCGGTGCTCGCTCAACGTGTGCAGGAGAACCCTCACTGATCCAGCACCCAGATGGAGTAAGAAATCGGTGCTCGTTCCATGCGCGCAGGGGACCCTTCACCGGCTCAGGGCCCACTTGAGCGCTAAAGGCGAAAACAGGAAACGCGGCGCTCGTGGTTTGAATCAGAAAAGGAGTTGTCGATGACAACCAATGAAGAGCGCGACGCACACCGGCGGTTCGTGCAGGCCTTACAGCATGAGCCTCTGACATGCGCCAAAGCAGGGTGCGGCAGCCCGATGGATGTGGTGGATGTCAGCACGCACAGCGCGCGCGTCAAGACCTATGAGGCGACCTGCGAGAAGTGCGGAACGGTAGAGAAGATCAGCGGTCGGGAGCAGCACACGCCGCCCTGGGATGTCGCGTCCATCACGATGATGGCGGAGATGCATCTCCTGCACGATCAGCCCAGCTGTCCCTATGACGGCACCCCCATTACATTCGTGTCCATGCCGAATCCCCGACGCAAGGCCCGGTACCGCCTCTGCTGCTACTATTGCGGGCGGCAGACGGAAATGAACTGGCCGCCCCAGGAAGCCAAGCGCTAACGGCTCAGCCGCCGAAGGCCTTCTTGAGCAGCGGTTCGATCTCGCCTTTGGCCGCCATCGGGTCGAGGATGTCGGTATCCCCGTAAAACGTCCCGTCGATGAACACCTTGGGCAGCGTCGGCCAATTGGTCATCTTGGTCAAGGCCTCGCGCTTCGCCGGCTGAGACAGGACGTCGATCACTTCATACGGGTACCCGTACCTGTCGAAGAACTGCATCGTCTCCCGGGTGAACCCGCACATGGGCATCTGTTTCGTCCCCTTCCCGTAGATCAAGATCTTATGAGCCCGGACTTCCTTCTGAATTTCCTCTTCAATCGGGTCTGCCATCTCCGGCCTCCTCGTTAACCTTCATCCTTGGTCTGCGCCGTCAACTCCAGCGCATGGATTCGTCCGTCTTTCATCGGCGCATCGAGCGCCTGATAGATCATCCGATGCCGGTCCAACAAATTCTTCCCCCGAAAGACATCGGATACGACCACGACTTTGAGGTGATCCATGGTCCCGGTCCGGTCCGTCACCGTGACGACCGCGTCCGGGATCGAGCGGCGAATGTACTCTGTCAACACCTCGGGGGTGATCACGCCTAGCCCCTCACTTTTTTCGGAGAATACCCCAGCCGAAATTGAAAAGGCAACGACGGCCAACCTCCTTAAACGCCGCAGAAATACGCGCGATCCTGTGAATCCCTTCGGCCTCAAACCTGGATCGGATTTGATAACGGTTCCTGCCGAGCACCTGCATCTGCGCGGCTCCCGGCGGTCGAACGTCCGGCGCAAGCCGCGCCCGTGGCCGGTTTCCAGCGGTCCGTTGATGACAGGCACAGCGCTTGCTGTCCACCGCGGCGGGCAGAGGAAAGGGAGCGCGGCATGTATCTCATGATGCTGTTCTGGATCGCGGCCATCCTTCTCATCTCGCTCGCATTCCTGCGACGGCTCTGGTGACGCCTCGCCGGACTGGTGGTGGATATCCACCAAGGCTGGCGGATAGCCACCAAGCCGAATTGGAGGTCGAACCAATGTGTAACGAGCAAATCATTGAAAGTTCGCCGCGGCCGCCTCCACTTCATGTGCGGCACGAGGCTTGCGCCTCTCGTTCGGCAAGCGCATCGACGTGGAACATTAATCAACGATCGGTCCACACCCAAGGAGGTCGCCATGAGTGAGTTCAAGTCGGGCTTTTTCGTCGGCGGAGAATCCTGCAACGGCCGCGTGCTCATCGTGGATGACGAAGCGGACATCCGCAAGGTCGTCCGGATGACGCTGCAGAAGGCGGGGTACGAAGTGCTGGAGGCGGAAAACGGGGAAAAGGCGATCGAAGTGATCAATACCGGGGAAAATCGGCTCCTGCTGGACGTGATCATTTGCGACATCCGCATGCCGAAGGTCAACGGCATCGAGGCGATCGCCTATTTCCGCAAGAACTATCCGCGGGTGCCGCTGCTGGTGCTCACCGGATTCCCGGATACCGACATGGCCACCTCCCTGCTGCGCGAAGGCGTGCTCGATTACCTCGTGAAGCCGGTGGAGGGCGAGAAGCTGAAAGCGGCCGTCGCCCGCGCCATGGAGCAGCGGCAACTGGCCCCCCTGTGAGCCACGAAGACCACCGCCCGAGGGAGGGAGAGCGGCCCCCCGCTCCCTTCCCGCGGCAACCACCTGTCGGAGGGATCAGCATGCCGCGTACGGACTCTCAACCCCGAACGAAGGTGGCGATCCTGGGGGCCGGCCGCGGCGGCACGGCCCTGCTTGATTTGCTCCACCAAATCCAGGCCATCGAGATCGTCGGCATCACGGACCGGAATCCGAACGCCGCGGGCCTCCAGCGCGCGCGGGAGCTCCAGGTGCCGGTCTATCAGCGCCTCGGCGATCTGGTGTCCAATCATGGGATCAACGTCGTCATGGACGTCACGGGGGACCCGGCCCTCGGCCGCAGCCTGCCGCAGCTCGTCCCGTCGGGCACCGACATCCTCAGCGGGTCCGCCTCCCGGCTGCTCTGGGAACTCGTGCAGCACGAGTCCATGCTGCAGGCCGAGCTCCTTCACGCCGAAAAGCTGGCGGGGGTGGGCTCCTTCGCCGCCGGCATTGCGCACGACATCAACAATCCACTCCAGCTCATCTTGGGGCTCGCCGAAAACCTGCTGGAAGAGCAAGATCTCGACGCGGTCCACGCCCAGGCCGCCGAGATCATCGAAGCGGTCAAGCGGACCACGGCGATCTGCCGCGACTTGACGTCCTATTCCCGCCGCGCGTCCGCTTGCCACGAGGCGGCCGTGCCGGTCAACGCGAAGCTCGAAGAAGCGCTGAAAATCGCCCGCTATGCCGTTGCCCTGCACGACATCGACATCCGGCGGTCCTATCATCCGGACGCCGTCGTGACGGGAAACCCAGATGAGCTGCTGCACGTCTTCGTTAACCTGATCACCAACGCCGTTCAAGCCATGGAGCACGGCGGGGTCCTGACATTGGAGTCCGACGTCACCGACGCCGGCACGGTAGTGCGGGTGTCGGATACCGGGACCGGCATCCCTCCCGATTTGCTCGGCCAGATCTTCGAGCCGTTCTTCACGACGAAGCCGCCGGGAAAAGGCACCGGCCTCGGTTTGTATAATATTAAGAACGTGATCCATCACATGCACGGCACCATCGGGGTCGAGAGCCATGTCGGCCGCGGCTCGACCTTTTCGTTGACCTTTCCGGATGCGGCCGCGGACCGGAGCGTCCACGCGTGACACAGCCAGACGGCAGGCCGCGCGGGACGCGCTGGGGCCTGCAAACCAAGCTCATTCTCTCGATGCTGTTCGTGGGCGTCGTGCCCCTCGTGGTGGGCCTCGGCATGGCCTTCTGGCAGGGGTCGCAGGAGATCCGCGACGTGAGCGGAGAGAGCTTCAAAGCCTTGGCCACGGAGGCGGCGCGCAAGCTCGACCTGCTGGTCGGCGAGGAAGTCGCGCGCAATTCGCGGATCGTGAACGACGAAACGGTCGTGCGGGCGCTGGAGCGGCGGCGGGACGCCCTGCACGCCTCCGGTGCTCCTTCCGCCGCGGCGCTCGCCGAGCTGGAGCGGCGATGGCGGGCGCAGGAGCCGGCGGTGGTCAAGAGCATCACCGAAACTCCGCTCAGCGCGCTGCTGCGAGACTACTATACCGGCACGCACAGCGAATCGGCCCAACTGCTCCCCCAAGTCGTCCGAACCGCCACGAAAATGTTGTTCCTGACCGACACGCAGGGCGTGCTGGTCGCCGCCATGACGACCAAACCCGACTTCCTGAACCACGACGCCCGCTGGTGGCAAGGCGCCTACAACAAGGCGGTGGGGCAGTTGTACGTCGAAGACGTGCACTTCGATCCGCGGGCCGACACCTATGTGTTCACGATCTCGCTGCCCGTCATGGACAGTCTGCGGTACGAGGTCGTCGGCGTGCTGCATCGCGTCATCGATGCGAAGGAATTTTTTTCCCCCTACACGCACGTCATTCGTTTCGGAAAGACGGGTCACGTCATGCTGATCGACAGCCGCGGCGTCGTCATGAGCTGCCCGATCCTGCCGACCGGCGTCTCCCTCTCCGACCTGAGCCTCGTGCCGTTGATCACGCCGTTCCAGCCCGGGTGGGTCCAGGCGTCGAGCGACGGCCATGGCGGCCACCAGACCTCTGTCATCGGCTTCGCGCCCCTGCCCGAAACGAGCCGCGCCACCAACGGCTCGCCCGATTCCGGGTCGTGGCACACCTTCGTCTGGCAGTCCTCCGACGAACTATTCGCCCCCATCCAGCACCTGTTCACGTGGATGGTCGTGTTCGGCACCGTCGCGGTGGCCTTGCTGGCGTCGCTGGGATACGTCGCCGCGACCCGCATCGTGACGCCCGTCCGGCAGCTCCAGCAAGCCGCTCGCTCCATCGGGCGCGGGGATCTGCGCTCGGCCATCCGCATTCAAACCGGCGATGAACTCGAGGATCTCGCCGACGAGTTCAACCGCATGAACCAGCAGTTGGAAGCGGCGTTCGCCGGCCTGACGAGCCAGGTGCAGTTGAAGACGGAAGAAGTCCAGTATCTGCAGCAATCGACGGATCAGATCCTCGATACCGTGCCCACGCCGATTCTCCTCATGGACCCGCAGGAGCAGGTCACCTATGCCAATCGCGCGGCCCGCGAGACGTTTGCCATCGCGGCGCCGGGAAATCTGCGCGAGCCGTTGTTCTCGCTGCTGCCCGTGGATCCCGCCACCCAGCATGTGCTTCGGGAGGAATTGCTGGCGCGCGACGCCGCGGCGTTGGACGAGCGCGAGGCGGGATCGGCGCGGGACCCGCTGGCTCCTGCCGGTGAGCGCAGCGTGCCTGGCCGGCGGGGAGAGCTCCAGATGGCGGGCCGCTGCTACCAGTATCAGTGGTTCCGCCTGCCGGGGCGCAGCCCGGACCAGGACCGGATCGGGCTGGTGCTGCGGGACACCACGGATGAAAGCCGGCTCCAGGATCAGGTCATCCAGGCGGAAAAATCGCGCAGCCTAGGGGTGCTTGCCGCCGGGATCGGGCACGAGTTGAACAATCCCCTCTTCGGAATCATGGGGCTCGGCGAGGCCATTCAGGAGGAGCAGAATCTCGAACGGATCAAAACCTACGCCCAGGACATCATCTCGCAAGGCCGCCGCATGGCGCGAATCATCAGAGACTTCACCGGCGTCGCCAGCCGGGAAAGCTGCGATCAGCGCGTGCCCGTGCACCTCGAGGAGGAGGTGGACAAGGCCCTGGCCACCCTCCGCACCACGGCGGACCTCCCCAACCTGACCGTCGAGAAACACTACGTGGGAGGCCTGCGGGTGCTGGCTCTGCCGGATCAACTGCGGCAGGCGATCAGCAACCTGCTCACGAACGCGGTGCAGGCGATGAACGGGTCGGGCCGTCTCACCCTGCGGACCACGCAGGGCGGGAACGTCGCCATGTTATCCATCGGCGATTCAGGACCCGGGATCGCCAAACAGCACTTGTCGAAGGTCTTTGACCCATTCTTCACCACCAAGGGTCAAGGGGAAGGATCGGGGCTTGGTCTCACGATCGCGAGGCGGATCCTGCGCAAGTTCGGCGGCGACGTCCGGATCGAGAGCCTTGAAGGGCAGGGGACGACCTGCGTGGTCACGCTGCCGCTCCTTCCGCCGGACCAGGAGAAGGAACCATGGACTGCAACCGCTTCACCGTCGGCGTCGCAACCCTCGCACTCATCGTAGGCGGATCCGGCGCGGCCCTGCCGCATGCCAAGGACAAGCCGTGGGGGTCCGGCATCCCGCCGGACAAGGTCGCCGATTACGTCCATGCGATTCTGGAAGCCGACCGCACCATTTACACGAAGCACGTCGTGGATCGCATGCAGCAGAAGGGCATCGTCGCGGCGGCCGAACATTGGGAGCAGGATAACGCCTTGCCCTTGCCGGCTCAATTTCTTCAGCACTCAGGCCGCCTGGTGGCCGAGCAAGGACGCGGCATCCGCTATCGCCTGATCAGCGCCACGCCGATCTACCAGCGCAACGCCCCGGCGACGGACTTCGAGCGCAAGGCCTTGGAGACTCTGCGCAGCAAGGCGGACGGGCCGGTCACCGGCATCGTCTCGAGCGGGAAACGGCAATACTTCCAGGCCATCTATCCCGATCGGGCGGTCTCGGCCGCCTGCGTCGCCTGCCACAACAGCCATCCGCTGAGTCCCAAACGGGATTTCAAATTGAACGACGTGATGGGCGGCATGGCCATCACGATTCCGATCGAGTAGCGCTGGTGGGAACGGGACGGTGGGCTAGAGATCGGGTTCCTTCGCGAGCAAGGCGACCGCCTTGCCGCGATGATGCGCCAGGTCGCGCACGTTGCCGGGCAGCCGGGGAGCTTCTTCGGGCCACGCGGTCACGCCCATGTCGGTGACGCCCTGAAACTTGGCGCCGGGTTCCATGGAAATCACGGGGGCGTGGATCTCGCCCATCAGGACCGCCGTCTTGAGCAGTTCCACACGCTCGCTCGCCGTCACGGTGGCTTTGATGCGGCCGCTGCTGATCAGCACTCCGGCGGTGATGGTGCCCTTCACGACGCCGTCTTCTCCGACGATCACCTGCCCCCTCGTCTGCACGTCGCCGTCCATCCGCCCGTCGATCCGCACGGTCCCTTCGACCTTGATTTCTCCCTTGAGCTCGACTCCCTTCGCCAGCAAGGTGATGTTCGCGTCGTCCGAGTATCCGTTCTTCTTCATGGCGCTCCTCTGGTGTCCTGCGCCAAAGAATACCCGATGATCCCGGAGATGCCTAACGGTTTGTCAAAATGAAACGGCGCCGGCTCCACCCGAGCCGTCACAAGCCGAACGTCCGCTTGACCCGCTCCCAGAGCCCGCCCCCGTGGATTTCGCAGTAGACGGTCGGCTCCGTTCCCGCGATGAACACTTCGCGCGTCTTTTCCGGACAGCGGGCCGTCGCCAACTGCCCGGTTCGGGGATCGATCTCACGCTCGACTAACCCCGCCGGCACGGCGAAATCCTCTGCCCCGGAAGCAATGAGCCGGCGCGCCAGCCGGCTCCAAATCGGCAAGGCCGCCTGCGCCCCCGTCAGCTTGAGCGGCCGCTCGTCGTCGAACCCGACCCACACGCCGATCACCAGTTCCGGCGTATAGCCGACAAACCAGGCGTCGCGATACCCGTCCGTCGTGCCGGTTTTCCCCGCCACCGGCCCCTGCACGCCGAGCGCCCGGGCTCTGGCGCCCGTGCCTCGGTCCATCACCCCTTTCAGCACCGACGTGACGAGATAGGCGGCTTGCGCCGAGGCCGCTTGGCGGCGGTCCGGCAGGAGACTCCACAGCGTGTCGCCGGATTCTCCCACGAGTTTGTACAGCGCCAACGGACGCGTGACGATCCCGCCGTTGGCGAGGCCGCCGTAGGCGCCGGTGATCTCGAGCAGCGACACGGAGGCAGTGCCCAGCGCGACGGAGAGATTGTCAGCCGACACGTCGAGTCCGAACGCGCCGAGCGTCTGCCGCAGCGCCGGCAGCCCCACGTGCTGCGCCACCCGTACCACCGGCACGTTGTACGACTGCTCCAACGCGCTGCGCAGCGTCACCTGGCCGTGGAACTGCCGATCGTAGTTTTGCGGCGACCAGGCCCCCGTGCCCGATGGGAACGTGACCGGCTCGTCGACCAGCAAGGTGGCGGGGGTGTACCCGGAAGCCCCCTGCTCCCGGCCCGCTTCGAACGCCGTGAGATACACGAACGGCTTCACCAGCGACCCCGCCTGCCGGCGCGCCTGGACCGCCCGGTTGAACTGACTGGTGCGGTAGTCGCGCCCCCCCACCAACCCGAGCAGGTGGCCGGTTCCGGCCTCGAGCACCACCGCGGCGGCCTGGACGGGAAGGTCGCCCTGCTTCAGCGCGGGGTAGGTCCGCTCCAGCTCCGCGAGTCCCTGTTGGACCGCCTCCGTGGCGAGTTCCTGCACCCAGGGATCCAGCGTCGAGTAAATCTTTGCGCCTTCCGGGATCCCCATGCCGGTCCCCTCCTCGACTTGGCGCAGGAGGTAGTCAAGAAAGTACGGGGCGTCGGTGAGGACGTCTTCCGGCAGGCTCACCTGGACCGGCCGATTCACGGCCGCCTTCCACGCGTCCTCCGTCAAGCGCCCTTCGTCCCGCAGCCGGCGCAGCACGACGTTGCGCCGATGCGTCGCTTGCTCCACGTTCTTCGTCGGCGCGTACGTATTGGGGCCCTTGATCAACCCCGCGATCAGCGCGACCTCGTCGACCGTCAGCTCTTCCAGCCGCTTCCCGAAATACCGATGCGCCGCTTCCCCCACTCCGTAGATGGCGACCGATCCGGCTTGCCCCAGATAGATCTCGTTCAAGTAGCTTTCCAGAATCTCGGCTTTGCGGTACTTGAGCTCCAACACCACCGCCGCCACCGACTCCTTCAGCTTGCGGCCCATCGTCCGCCGAGGAGAATAGAACAGGTTCTTGGCCAACTGCTGCGTGATGGTGCTGCCCCCCTGCACCACTCCGCCCCGCGTCAGATTGGCCCAGAGCGCCCGCCCGACGGCGATCGGGTCGATGCCGAGATGAGAGTAGAACCGCCGGTCTTCCACGGCCAAGACCGTGTCGACGACCAGCCGAGGGATGCGGTCCAACGGGATCCATTCCCGCATCTGGCGGGAACCGTCGCGCATGCCGCTGATGAGGGGGGCCTCGAGCGAGACCAACGACGGCAACAAATCACGGCCGTCGCCTGTCACGTCCCGCACGACGCCTTGGTCGAGCAGCAAGGTGACGCGGCGCGGCGGCGCGTGCGGCGCTTCCTGGCCGTGCAGGAAAACCTCGATCGCCTGCTCCGTCGCCCGGTACTCGCCCGGTTGCTTCGGAGGGTGCGGGACCCGCCGGTATCCCAACCGATGCAGGCGGCTTTCCACTCCCGACTCGGCGACGGAGATGCCGGTGCGGAGGAGAAAGGGTTTCCCGTAGATCAGGAGGGGCGGATGCTCGTCGCTTTTCGGCAACGCGAGGCTGGCGGATAACGTCAGGGCGTACGCGGCGAACGCCGCGAGCCAGGCGGCCACGAGCAGAATGATGACGCGACCGACACGCCGGCGAGCGCGACGAGTCATGCGGGCTCCGGATTCAGATCAGGGCGCACGTTCACTGAAGGGGGCACGCGGACGGCCTTACAGCGGCGCGCCGATTTCGGCAGGAGGTGTGGCGGGCGCACGCTCCACCGGCGTCTCAGACGTCGGAGGCGCAGGCGTCCCCGGCGGCGTGGCCACGAACATATAGCTTTGCCCCTTCCAGTCTTCCTGCGCCAGACTGGTCACGCCGTGCCGGCTGCTGGCTGAAAAAGACCGCTGCCCCTCGAGGAGCTTGATCGTGACCATGCCCCCTTCTTTCTGGGTGATCAGGCCTCGGTGCACCGCCGCGGTACAGACGTAGGAATCGTCCGTGTATATGTCGGTCCCGTAGACGGTGTGCAATTCGAAGCGGGGCCCGCACGCGAAGGTGATGACGCGTCCCGCTTGGCCGGGCCACGAGTCGGCCTGCATGTGACTCCCCGCCGTGATCGCCGGCTCCGGGGTATGGTCCCTGACGAACACATAGGCGCCGGTCCAGGGTTCCATCCAGTCTCCGGTCTTCACGCCGTTTCTGGCCGTGCCGGAATATTGACCGACGTCGGGACGCATCTCGATCGTGACGGCGCCGCCCCGATGCGCGGTGATCAGGCCGGCGTGAACGGCCGCGGTACAAATCGAGGAGTCGTCCGTATAGACATCCGTCCCCCAGGCGCCCTGCGGATGGCCGGGAGGACACTCAACCAACTCGCGCCGGCCCCAGAACCCCACCCATTTACCGGCACCCGTGGTCCAGGCAATGACGCTCGGCTTCCGCGGCGCGCTGACTTCATGCGGCAACTCGCTGGGAGCCGCGCGCTCGCCGGATGCGGCCAGCGACAGGCCGCCCGCCAATGCCAAGGCCGCCGCGGTGACCACACACGGAGACATGGACGGTTTCATCGTGGATCCCGATGCACGGTGGAAGGAGAAAAGGCCGGAAGACACACCGCGATGTAGTCGGCCCCTTCGGGTCCCGGTGTACTGTACCGGACCCACTCGCCTTTACACGTCTTGATCGCCTGCCCTGCCTCCACGTCGACAACGCCGCTCCTGGTTTCGACTCGCAGCAGCCCGCGCAAGACCACCGTATATTCATCGAATTCCGGCGTCTGCCCCGGCTCCTGCCAACCGGAGGGGCTCTGCATGCGCGCGATGCTCACCTGCTCCGTACCCGAATTCACGAGGCCGAAAAACTCGTCGATGAGCTTCGGCTTATTCCCCGCCGCCGCGATTCTCGTCGCCCGTTCAATACGGTGCACCATCGGTCTCCTCCCCCCCCTTTGGAAGTACTTCTTCCTGGTCTGTCGCCGGCGGTCCCATCCGGTATCTTTTTTCCCAAGGGCAGCACTGTAGCCCATCTAACAAGGAGACCTGCCATGCATTGTACTCGTTGCAGCGGATTAATGGTAAAGGACCATTTCATGGACTTCGAGGGTACCTGCGGCCATACCTGGGCCAGCAGCTGGCGATGCATGAATTGCGGCCACGTGCACGATGCGGTCATCGAGGTCAATCGCAGAGCCCATGCCGTACGACCGCCGGCGGCGGTCAGCAGCGAGCCCGACTATCACGACGAAGAAGTGCACTTGGGACGCGAAGCGCACCTGGCGCACGTGGCATGAGGTCACGCCACGGCGGCCGCCCCAGCCGCGCCTCGGCCTCGGGGCGGCTGCCGATGACACGTGAGCCGCATCCCTGATACACTCCTGGGCGACGAGATCGAGCAGCCTTCATCCCGCCTCAACGCGGATCCACAACCTGAGCTCATTACACACCGCCTCATGCCACCGACCATTTTGCTCAGTTGCGACGGCTTGAGCAAGAGCTTCGGCGTCACCCCGCTCTTCACGGACCTCTCCTTTTCCATCAGCGAGCAGGATCGCATCGGGCTCGTCGGCCCCAACGGCTCCGGGAAATCCACGCTGCTCAAAATACTGGCGGGCCTCGAACAGCCGGACCGCGGGAGCCGTGCGCTCAGGCGGCAGGTCACGCTGGGATACGTGCCGCAAGAGCCGCGCTTTACGGACAGCCACTCCGTGGACGACATATTGACCCAGGCCCTGCTCGAAGAAGGGCTCGACCCGGCCGAGCAGGGAGGGCGGATCGCCAAGGCGCTCAGCATCGGGGAGTTTGAGCGTGCTGATCAGCCGGTGGCCATGCTGTCCGGAGGGTGGCGCAAGCGGCTCGCCATCGCGCGCGCCCTGATGCTGGAACCCGACGTCGTCCTGCTGGACGAGCCGACGAACCACCTGGATCTGGACGGGATCCTGTGGCTCGAAGGGCTCCTGCGTTCGGACGTCCGGGCCTTCGTCGTCGTCAGCCATGATCGACGCTTTTTGGAATCCGTCGCGACCCGCATCGTGGAGGTGAATCGCCGTCATCCGCACGGGGTGTTCGAGGCGCAGGGCCGTTACAGCGATTTTCTCGAGCAGCGGGACGCGGCGCTCGCCGCGCATGCGGAGTACCAGGCTTCGTTGGCCAACCGAGTGCGCCGCGAGATCGAATGGCTGCGGCGGGGCCCAAAAGCCAGGACGACTAAGGCCAAATTCCGCGTGGACGCCGCCCACGAGCTCATTTCGGAGTTGCACGACCTGGAGTCGCGCCGCGATCAGCCTGCCGCCGGGATCGACTTCACCGCATCCGGCCGGCGGTCGAAACAACTGATCGTCGCCAAGCAGGTTGGGCTGTCGCGTCACGGGCGGCCCATCGTGCGAGACCTGGACCTGACCCTGGGCCCGGGGGATCGGCTCGGCGTCCTCGGTCCGAACGGCAGCGGGAAGACGACCGTCCTGAAGCTCCTGGCGGGCTCGCTCGAACCGGACACGGGCAGCATCAGGCGGGCCGACAAGTTGCGGGTCGTCGTATTCGAACAGCACCGTGATGCTCTGGATCCGCAGTCGACGCTCCGGCGGGCACTGGCACCGCACGGAGACGCGGTGCTCTATCGCGACCGCCCGGTTCATCTCGTTTCCTGGGCCAAGCGGTTTCTGTTTCGGCCCGAGCAATTGGACCTGCCGGTGGCGCGCTTGTCCGGCGGCGAGCAGGCGCGGCTGCTCATCGCCCGGCTGATGCTCGAGCCGGCGGATGTGCTCATTCTGGACGAACCGACGAACGATCTCGACATCCCGACGCTGGACGTGCTGGAAGACACCTTGCTGGAATTTTCCGGAGCCCTCGTCCTCGTGACGCACGACCGCTGGCTGCTGGACCGTGTGTCCACTCGGCTGCTGGCGCTCGACGGCAAGGGCGGGGCCGACTACTACGCCGATTATGCCCAATGGGAAGCGTCCGCTCTGCGGCGGGGCAAGACGGCACGCGCGTCGGAAGAGGACCGCGGCCGGTCGACCGGCGCCAATTCCGCGGCCTCTTCGCCCCGCCGCAAGCCGCTGACATATCGCGAGCAACGTGAATGGGACCACATGGAGGCCACCATCGCGCAGGCGGAGGAACGAGCGAGCGCCTGCCGGCAGGCCGCTGAGGATCCGGCGATCGTGTCAGACGCCGAGGCCCTGCATGCGCGCCATGCCGAGTGGGAAGCCGCCCAGGCCGAAGTGGACCGGCTCTACGCCCGCTGGGCCGAATTGGAAGCCAAGCGCAATCACATCATCGGCGCAGGGCCGGCGAATCTCTAGTTGGTGCTGGCGTAGCGGGCTTCCGACACCGGCTTGCCGGAAATCGCGGAGGGCAGGAGCGATCCCGCGACCATCCCGAGCCCGGCTGACAGCAATCCGATGATCTGGGGCGGCCACACCGCATCCGGCGGCTGAAGCAGTTCCGCGATCAGCCACGTCGACACCCCAAGAACGATCGCCGACAGCGCCCCGCGCGTCGTCGCCCGTTTCCAATACAGCCCCGCGAACAACGGCACGAAGGCGGCCACGAGCGTCACCTTATAGGTGTTGACGACCAGATGGTAAATGCTGGCAGTGGACCAGAGGGCGATCGTGAGGACCACCCCGGCGAAGACGACCAGCACCGCGCGCATCAAGCGGAGAAATTCCCCGTCGTTCAAGCGTGAGATCCAGGGTCGAATGACGTTTTCGCTGAGCGTCACCGACGGCGCCAGGAGCGTCGCGCTGGAGCAGCTCATCACCGCGGACAACACCGCGCCGAAGAACAGGATCTGCGCCGCGATCGGGGTGTGCTCGAGCACCAGCGTGGGCAGGACGAGCTGCGGGTCCTGCTCGAGCAGGGCACCGAACCGCGCCGGATCCACGAGGGTCGCCGCGTAGGCTAAAAACATCGGCACGAAGCAAAAGGCGAAGTAGAGACCGCCTCCCAACAACGATCCGCGCACGGCGGTGGATTCATCCCTGGCCGACGTGATGCGTTGAAACACGTCCTGCTGCGGGATGGAACCGAGCATCATGGTGATCCAAGCTCCGAGAAAGGGGACCCATGCCGAGAGGGAGGCCGGTGGGAAGAATGCGAGCTTGCCGGCGGCCGCGGCGTGGTCGATCACCGTTTCCACGCCGCCGGCCAGTCCGCCGACGACGGCGGCGATGTACAGCAGCCCGCCCATGATGACGGAGATCTGCACGAAATCCAGGATGGCGACGGAAAACATGCCGCCGAACGTGGTGTAGGTGAGCACGATCAGGGCGCCGATCACGGTTCCCCAGGACTGGCTGACGGCGCCGTGCGTGACGACGGTGAGGACCAATCCCAAGACCTTGAACTGCGCCGCCACCCACCCCAGATATGACAGCACCACCGCGACCGTGCAGAGAACCTCCACCGTCCGGTTGTACCGGACGCGATAGTAATCTCCGACGGTGAGCAAATTCAGGCGATACAGTTTGGGGGCGAAGAACAACCCGGCAAGGATCAGACACACGCTGGATCCGAACGGATCGGCCACGACGCCGCGCAGGCCCTCCTTGACGAACGTGGCCGAAATGCCGAGGACCGCCTCCGCCCCGAACCAGGTGGCAAACACCGTGGCGACCACCACCGGCAAGGGAAGGCTGCGGCCCGCGACGGCAAAATCCTTGGCGTTCTTCACACGCGTAGCGGCGAGAAGACCGATGCCAACGGAGACGAGGAGATACAGGATGACGAAGGCGAGAATCACGCCGCGCAGGATAAAGTGATCGCCGCGCGCAAGCAAACATTATTCATGTCGGGCGGGCAGGCGGGAGCCGACCCGGAGAGCCTGGAAATGAGGCAGGGCTCGATCAGAACGTCCAATAGGGACGCGGGCCGAACGTCAGGCGGCAGCCGACCAGATGCAATTCGCCCAGCTCATCGATCTGAACCGGTTTGGTCCACTGGACTTCAAAGAGATTCATCGAGCGGCGCCACCACGCTTCGGGGATATGCAGCTCGACCAGCTGGCGAACGCGCGGCGCCTGCCCCATCAGCACAAGAATTCCGTGCGCGCTGCGGTTCAGGGTATAGGCCTCGCCTTGCTGGATGACCACCGCTTGCTCGTCGATGGACTCGCACAATTCGTACGAACAGACCTTCCGCTCCTCCGCACGGGGTTCTCGCCTGCGCGAGGGGCGCTCCAACGGCGGCGGAGCAGCAAGTCCGCCGATGTTGGGTGTCAGGCGCCCGGCCCAGTCCCCTCTCAGGTGGTGGATGACTTCGCGTGTCCCGATCATCATCATGGGCTCCTCCTGTCGGAAGGCTGCGGTTTTTCCGAGTGCGTGAGCAAGCGGCATACCCCGCACGCGATCGTCAACCATTGTTAGATTGCGCGGTTATCCCGCGTAGGCCAATGCCCTCCGTAGGGAAGTGTGTGCAGCAGGCTCGAGTCACCATGAGAGAAGTCGTTGAATCTACAAGCGAACTTTGGAGTAGCCGACACCCTACAAACCCGACACCGGACGTCATTGGACCTGTGCCTTCGCCGGAGAAGGCCTCTGTGGCTCTCGAACCTACTGAAGTATCTGCGAATCCCCTCGTTTGTACTGTGCCGAAGTGGCGACCGACAAATTGCGGCTGCCAGCGCCCAAATACCTGCATACAGACCCGATTTACTCCTTGGAAACCGCGGATTTCCGCGAAATATTCGCTATCGTGCTGGCACCGTCGTTGCCATTCCTTTCGGTACCATGGCCACCACTCCACCGACCGCCCCACAGAAAAGCCGCCAAGGGGCGAGCCGACCATCATCTTCTTGGCTCTCGCGTCACTGTCCCCCGCAGGTCGCACGGACGTCCGTGATCGGGATCATGGTCGTGATGGTGTTCTTCATTGGATGGGCCGCCTGCACGATCGAACGGCGCTTGGTAGCCGCCGCCGGCTATAGCCTCGTGCAAGCGGCGACGGACGCCGCGAGCAAGCTCGAGTTGCTGGTCTCCGAAAAGCAGCGGACGGTCGCGATGCTCGCCTCCGCTCCCGCCGTCCGCGAGGAGAATGCGGCGTTCGTATCCAGGTCTCTGCGGCACCTGCGGGAGACCTACGTCAGTTTCCGATGGGTCGTGGTGACGGACCACGAGGGCCGCGCGGTTGCCGCCACCGATCCCGCCATGGAGGGTCGCCGTTTCGACCACGAGTCGTGGTTTGTGAGGGCCGGCAAACACCCGGGCGCGGCCGTCTTGGAGCATGGGTCCGACAGCACGGACACCATCACCGTCAGCACGCGTCTCAGCCGGCCGGGCGCAGGCCGAGATCGGGTCGTCGCCGCCGCCATCGACGTTCAGGCTTTGCTCGACATGGTCGACGAAACGATGCGGGTGCTCCAGGGCGTCGAATGGTTCGATGATGCGCATATCGAATATCAGCTCCTCAACCGCGACGGCGACCTGATCGCGGATTCGACCGGCCTTCCCGGTCCGTTGAACCTGCGGGCGGCGGGCCTCCCGTCGGCGTCGCTGGTCGCGCTCGAACCGCGGGGGTTTGTCGAAGAGCGACACGTGCGGCGCGGCGCGCAGGTCATCACGGGCTACGCGCAAGTGACCATCCCGGGCGGGTCCTCGACGCCCCGTTGGGGCATTCTCATCCGCGTGGATCGAGGAAGCGTCTTGGCGCCGGTCCAGGCCTTCCTTCGGCAACTCATGTGGGTCACAGTGCTGCTTATCGTGCCCCTCTCCTTGCTCCTGCTCTGGCTCGTGCGGACCCTGCATCGGGAATGGCGCCTGGCCACGGGGGAATCCCAACGAGCGGCTGCCGCCGAAGCCGTGCTCGCCAAGCGAACCGAAGCCTTGCACTCGCTGGTGGCAGCGGCCACGATGCTCAGCCGTGACCGCCATCTCGACGAGCTGCTCGAGCACCTGCTCGATCTCACGCGGCTCACGACCAGAGCCCAATATGCCGCCCTGTGGATTCCCGGCCGCGAACTCCGGGGCGTCAGCTCCAAGCTGATCACCGGGCCTGAAGCCCTCACGGCCGCGATCGCGGAGCTGCGCCATCGCCATGGAACAGGCCAGTGGCTGGCACCGGAGCAGGGCACCTTGCGGCTCACCGGATCGAAGGGTTCTCTGCCCGACGGCCGTCAGCAGCCCCTACTCACGTCATTGCTTGGGATTCCCATCCGCTGCCACGGCCAGCGGTTTGGCGAGCTCATCCTCGCGAACAAGCGGGTGGAGGCGGGCCGCGACGATGAATTCAACGATTTGGACGAGCAAGTGGCGCAGACGCTGGTGACTCAGGCCGGCATCGCCATCGAAAATTTGCTGCTCCTCGAAGAATCACGGCAGCGTGCACGCCTCGACGGGATGACGGGCTTGCTCAACCACTCGGCCGCCATGGACGCCCTGGCCCGCGAACTGGCGCGCGCGCAGCGGGAGCAGACGGCCCTGGCAGTCATCATGGCGGATCTCGATCATTTCAAGCAGGTGAACGACACCTATGGACACGGCGTGGGCGATCTCGTCATTCGCGAAACGGCGGCTCGCCTGCAGGAGGCCACCCGCCTGTACGACCTGATCGGCCGCATGGGCGGAGAAGAATTCTTGGTGCTCGTTCCGGCCTGCGATCTCCTCGGAGCCGCCGACCTTGCGGAGCGCGTACGGCTCGCCATGAGCGAACACCCGATCAAGACTCCTGCCGGCGCATTGACGGTGACGGTCAGCCTCGGGGCGACCGTCTGGTCGCCGGGCATGGTCGCAGACGGTGCACACCTGCTCGAGCGAGCGGACCAGGCGCTCTACCGAGCCAAAGCACGGGGACGCAATACCAGCGAGGTCCTGCCCGCTTCCCTGTCGAGCGCTCGCGTCGCCTGACGGCCCCATTCTAGGGGATCGCCGAGCATTCAACGGACCGCTGCCCTGCTACGATGCCGGTCGTCATGAAAACCCGGCCCAGGCCCGTTCCGTCTCCGGATCCCGGTCCGCTGCCTCCCGACCGCGCCCTCTTTCTCTCTTCGGAGCCGGGTCTGCCCGCCCCCCGGCCGGCGCCCAGCCCCCCGGTGAGACCACCCCTACCGAGTGGCCGGGTTCATAAACCTTTTTATTTATCAGGGGAGCCGCTCAATTCGGCCCCCATCACCAAGGAGTCTTCCTATGAAGATGCTGGTCGGTCCCCTCGCAGGCGCGGTGTTGACTCTCGTGGCGTCATGGGCCTTCGCCAATCCGGCGATGCTCCCGAAACATGAAGGATATCCGATGGGCAAGGCAACGGATCCCGTAACCGGGAAGCCGTTGTCCAACGACCCGGGCCAGACCAACGCCTCCGGCGGGAAGGCCCTTGAGCGGTCGGCCATGGCCGACGAGGCCCATACGAGGCAGCAGCTCAGAAATCAGAACGATCAACGGATCGTGGAAAAACCCGGTGCGGGCGTGCTGCCGAAAGTGCAAGGGCCTCAAATCAAGATAGAGCCGCCCGTGAAAGAAGCGACCAGGGCCCAAGCCAATCCGCAATAGAGGGCGCGCCCGGAACTAGACATTGAAAGCGCGGCGGATCTGTCCGACGAGCACATCGGGGGCCAGACCGGCGTCCAGTACGAGCGCGGTTGGCGGCTCTTCGAGAGTGGCGAGTTGGCTGGCGAGGAGTGCTTCGCCGACGAAGTGGTCTGTCCGCTCGCGTAGACGCCGCCGGAGGAGGCTGGGGTCGGCCTTCAAGTAGACAAGCTTGACCTGTGCGTCGTGGCCAGCCACAATGTGGTCCCGATAGGAACCCTTGAGGGCGGAGCAGGCGAGGACGGCCGATTCGCCGCGATCGATCCACCCGCGGACGGCGGAGCGGATGTCGCGCAACCACGGTGCGCGGTCCGCATCCGTCAGCGGGATTCCGCGTCGGAGCTTGTCGACGTTCTCCGCGGAATGGAAGCTGTCAGCGTCCCAGAACCGCCAGTGGAGTGCGGCGGCGAGTGCCGCTCCAACGGTGGTTTTGCCCGCACCCGCCACGCCCATGACGAGGATGACCATGATGCTCCGTCGGTGCGGTCCGAACGAGCGCGGGCGGCAGAGGACGGGCACTGCCGGCGCGGCTCGCGCCGCGGTCTTCGGCGCCCTGCTCGCCGCATCGGCCATGAGCGTCGTCCCGGCCGCCGCACAAACGACGCCCGGCACTGCGCCGCCTCAAAACCAACCGACGAGCCCCTTGCCGACTCAGCCAATCTCACCCACTCCCGGCGTCCCGGCCGCCGTGACGACGCCGAGCACGACCAACCAGCTGGCCCCGGGCGCAGGTCCGGCCGCCTCGCCTCAGCGCGTTCCGACCTTCAGCAACGCAGGACGGGGACTTCCCGGCATGCTCGGAGGTCCTCCCCTGAAAGGAACGGCCGGCGCACAGGATCCGACCGCCGATTACATGCGGCCGCCCGTCATCGGCCCGCTCTTCTGTGATCCGGCCGTGGACCTGTCCTGCTAGGTCATCGGCGCCCGGCCGCCTTGTACCGATAACAATCGACCGTATGGTCGTTCACCAGCCCCACCGCCTGCATATAGGCATAGATGATGGTACTGCCGACGAATGAGAATCCCCGCCGTCTCAGATCCTTCGAGAGCGCGTCGCTTTCGGCCGTGGACGCGGGAATCTTCCGCAGCGACGTCCAGTGACCGACCAGGGGCTTGCCGCCGACGAACCGCCAGACGTAGCGATCGAACGAGCCAAACTCCTCCTGGATCTGAAGGAAGGCGCGGGCGTTGGTCACCGCAGACTGAATCTTCAAACGATTGCGGATGATGCCGGGATTCCTCAGCAGTGCCGCACGTTTCGTGACGTCGAATCGCGCGACTTTTACCGGATCGAAGCCGGCAAACGCCGCCCGATAGCCGTCCCGTCGCAATAGGATCGTCTCCCAGGCCAGGCCCGCCTGGGCGCCTTCCAACACCAGCATTTCGAAATG
Organism: Nitrospiraceae bacterium; assembly: GCA_040255845.1. GTDB lineage: Bacteria > Nitrospirota > Nitrospiria > Nitrospirales > Nitrospiraceae > Nitrospira_D. The sequence continues at coordinate 39,322 of JBDZVU010000011.1, forward strand.
TTTGCGGTCGTCGTGCACCGGCCGTCCCCATTCCTCGTCGTGATAGCGAATGAGGTGCGGCTTCTCCCCCACCCAGGCACACCGGACTCTGCGCTGCCCGCTGTTTCGTGGCGGCATCGCGTGCTCACTCCAACGGAATGCGGGAGACGTTCTTCGCGAGCCACTGTGCGAAGGTCTGCAGCTCTGGATTGAGCGCGCGGGACAGGGCCAGGTCGCGCACGCCGCAGAACATCTCGTTGAACTCGTGCTTGAACTGGAACATGTTTCCGAGGTCGTCGGCCGCGGGAAACCCGGCCTTCCGGTACTGTTCGAAGGAGATGGGCTGATATGACACCGGCTTGCCGAAAGCCTGGCTCATTGCGGCGGCCATCTCGTGGCCGGTCAAGTGCTGACCCGCGATGCCGACGGTCTTCCCGATGACCTCCCGGCCCCTTTTGAACAGCCCGAGGCAGCACTTTCCGATGTCCTCCGCGGCGATGCCGGGCAGCTTTTTTTCGCCCATGGGGAGCGTGAAGACCAGCCCGCCGTCGGGCGCTCGCTTCGGGCCCATGCCGAAGTAAATCAGGTTGTCCCAGTAAAAGGATGTGAGCAAGAAGGTCGTCGGGACCCCGTGCTTGGTGAACAGCGCATCGGCCTCTCCCTTGGCATCGAAGTGCGGCACTTTGTATTTTCCCATCAGCGTGGGCATCCGCGTATCGCTCAACGGGACCCAGCGGCGGGTATCCTCCAAGGTCGACCACACCGCGTGCTGCACGCCGGCCGCCTTGGCGGCCTGCGCCATGGCTGCCGCCTGAGCCAACTCCTTCTCGGGTGACAAATGCTCCCAAAAGTTCGTGAGGCAGAATGCGCCGTAGCAGCCGGTGAAGGCTTTGGTGAGGCTCCCGACGTCGTCCAGATCCGCCGCCACGACTTCCGCGCCCAAGGATTCGAGACTCTTGGTCTTCTCGCCATGAGGTTGACGCGTCAGTGCCCGGGCGGCAAATTCGCCGCCCGCATCACGGGCGATTGCCCTGACCAGCCCCCCGCCTTGCGCGCCTGTCGCACCAACCACTGCGATCAATTTCTTCTGCGCCATAGTGACACCCTCCTTCAGCGTTGGACTCTACTCATGGAAACTGACCGTACGATAGCGCCGTGAGAGGGGAAAACGCCAGATTGCGGAACCTACATTCGTTGCCGTTGGAATCGCTCGGACACCGTCTGAATCGTGTCGGCCTGTTCCGGCGTTTTGTCGGGCCGATAGCGTTTGACCCGCGCGAAACGCAGCGCCAACCCGGCCGGGTACCGGGGCGATTCCTGGATGTCGCTGTAGGCGATCTCGACCACCAGGGCCGGCTTCACGTAGACGGTGACCGCGTCCCGGTGCGTCTCGAGAGACAGGAGTTGCTCGGTTTGCCAGGCCAGCAGATCGTCCGTGAGGCCTTTGAAGGTCTTTCCCAGCATGATGTACTGGCCGCTGGCCGGGTCGCGCGCGCCGAGATGGAGATTCGACAGCCAGCCTTCCCTCCGGCCATTGCCCCACTCGGCCGCCAGAACCACCAGGTCGAGCGTGCTGGCTTCCTTCAGCTTGAACCACTGAAATCCCCGCTGGCCGGCGGTGTACGGCGCGGTCAACGACTTTGCCATCACGCCTTCATGGCCAGCCTCCAGGGCCTGGACGAAGAAGCGGCGGGCCTGATCCGGATCCGCCGTGATGAGGCGAGGCAGCATGCCCCCCGGCGCGACCTGCGCAAGCAGCTGAGCCCGCTCTTGATAAGAATGCCCGATCACGGACTCCCCGTCGACCGACAGGATATCGAACATGAACGGCGACAAGGGGATCTCCGCCCGAAGCGCCTCGACGTCCTTCACCCGGCCGAAGCGCCGCATGGTCACTTGAAACGGCTGAGGACGTCCGTCGGGGCGCAAAGCGAGCGCTTCGCCGTCCAGCACCGCCTCACGGACCGGCAGCATACGGGTCCAACTCACGATGTCCGGCAGGCGTTCCGTGACGTCCTGCAGCTGCCGCGTGAAAATTCTGACGTCCTGTCCCCCTTTGTGGACTTGAATCCGGGCTCCATCGAGCTTGTACTCGAACGCGGCCTCGGGAAGCCGGTTCATCACCTCGTCGACGGCATCGGCGCTGCTCGCGAGCATGGGGGCAACCGGCACAAAGAGCCGGAGAGAAAACCGCGCGAGACCGCTAGCTCCCTCCTCCAACGCCGCGCGAGCGACGTCGCCGATCTCGGCGAACATGGCGGCCTGCCGCACCAGGGCCAGCGGCTGCCCGCTCGCCTTGGCGATCGCCTCGACCACGAGGCCTTCGAGCGCGCCCTGGCGCAGTTCGCCGACCAGCAGGCGCGAAAGGAATTGGCGTTGCACGGGCTCGGCTCGGGCGAACAGCCGAGCCAGCATCGCGATGCGGCGCTCCGTCGAGCCGGGCCCCTGCTCGCCGGCCACTTGCTGAAAGATTCGATCGACCTCCAGCAGGTCCAGGGGTTCTCCGGTCGCCGGTCCATCGCTGAGCGAACGCTGGATCACGCTCCAGCCGACCCCGATCTTCCCCTGCGGGAGGGAGCCGCTGAGGTACGCCGCCGCGAGCGCGATTTCCTGTCCCCGGGTCTGCCGCAGCACGGTCGCCAACAGCTGCACTTTTTCGGATCGTTTCGGGGTGGCCCGGATGCGGGTCACCGTGTCCACCAACTCCTCAAGCCGCATACCCCATTAAAACACATGGCCCCATCACGTAAGGTCCAGCCGGAGTTGATTCGAACGGCCCATCTCATTACGATTGCGGCGGAGGCTTCACCAGCCTCCAACACCTAGCCTATTCAACGACTCCAGCAAAAAAAACTTGGAAGGGATCTATGTCTTCATCACAGACTCCAGCACAGATCATCGACAGTCAACGCGAGGATTGGAATCGTGTGGCCGGCGGGTGGGACAAATGGGACACCTTCTTCGACCGCACCATGGCGTTCCTCAATCATCGTTTAGTGGGAGATGTGCGCCTGCGCTCCGGGATGCGGGTGCTCGATCTCGGCTCCGGCACCGGCTATCCGGCGCTGCTCGTGGCGCAGGTCGTCGGTCCCTCGGGCAGCGTCGTGGGCATCGATCTCGCGGAACGCATGCTGGCCGTGGCCGAGCGGAAAGCGGCCGCGCTCGGCCTCCGGAATACAACGTTCCGAACCGGCGACGTGACGACGCTCCCCTTTGGTGACGCGTCCTTCGATGCGGTCACGACGCGCTTTTGTCTCATGTTTCTGCCCGATATTCCGGCAGCGCTGCGTGAGATCGCGCGGGTGCTCAAGCCCGGCGCCTGGATCGCGGCGGCGGTCTGGTCGGCTCCGGACAAGAACCCATACCTCAAGATTCCGATGGACACCATCAAACAGTTCATCGAGCTGCCGCCGCCCGACCCCACGGCGCCCGGGATCTTCCGCCTGGCCAAACCCGGCGAGTTGGCCGACATGTTAGCCGGCCAGGGCTTCATGGACGTGGCCGAACAGGAAGTCATCGGCGACGTCCAGTTCCAGGCCGCCGAGGAGTACTTCGCAAGCCTCATGGACATCGCCGCGCCGATTCAAAATCTCTGGGGGAAGTTAAGTCAGATCCAACAAGGCGAGGCGAAGCAGCGCATCATCGACACCGTCGGCCGCTATCGGCAAGGCTCCATCATCGCCCTACCCATCGCCATCCGAATGGTGGCCGGCCGGACGCCGCTAGCGCGGGGCTAAGCAAGGCGCCCGCCGGCGTGATGGGGACTGTCGCCGTCGACAGCGTCTGTCTTCGGCATCCTGTAGCCCTGACTCAAGACCATCGAAGAAAGCAAGGCGCTGCTGCGCTTGTGACGCCGGCTGGTCATTGTGAAAACCAACGGCTGGATTTCCTAATAACTATGCCTCTATACTGACGCCCCCATTAGATAGCAGCCAACCGGTATCGGGGACGTCATGCGCGAGCAGCAGGTGGCCGCTCTTGTCGAGGGCATCTACGATGCCGCGCTCGACGCCTCGCTATGGCCCGCCGTCCTCCACCATCTCGTCCGTCTCACTCGCAGCAATACCGGGAACATCGCTGAATTGGATGTCGTGAGCGGCGCCACCACTCCGCTGGGTGCGGTGAATATGCCGCGGCAGGGGTTTGCGGACTACGAAGCCTACTATTGGCAGCATGATATTTGGACGCCCAAACCGGGTACCTTCGAGATAGGCCGGGCCTACTCCAGCCAACAGACGATCGACGATCAGGTGCTGCTGCGGAGCGGGTTCTACCATGATTGGATGAAGCCCCTTCATCTGTTCTATGGCATGGGCGGCATTCCGTTGGCCGACGGCAACCGGATGCTGCTCATTGGCGTGCACCGGCCGTGGGCGAGGCAACGCCCGTACGGCCGCGAGGACCTCGCCGTGCTCCAGCGGCTCTTTCCGCATTTCACACGCGCGCTGCAGATTCGAAACCGCCTCGAACGGGCGACCGTCGAGCGAGACGCCCTGGCAGAAACGGCGGATCACGTCACCCGACCCATCTTCACGTTTGCCGGCGACGGTCGGCTCCTGTGGGCAAACCGTGCGGCTGAAGACCTCTGCCGGCAAGCAGACGGCCTCACCATACGCAAGGGCCGCCTCGCGACTCTCCTTCCCTCCGAGGATCAGCGGCTTCAACAACTCATCCTTCACAGTCTCCAAACCGGCAACGGCGCCGGGTTGTCGAGCGGCGGCAGTCTGCTCGTTTCTCGACCATCGGGAAAGCGCTCGTACGTCCTCCTGATCTGTCCCCTGCGAGCGGGCCTCCGTCGGCACGATGATCGCCAGCCGGCCGCAGTGGTATTTGTCTCTGATCCGGAACGCCATCCTGACGTCCCACTCGATCGCCTCATGACACTCTATGGATTGACCCGGGCGGAAGCCCAAGTGGCCCAGCGGCTCGCCAGCGGCCAAGACTTGAAAGCCATCGGCGCATCGACGCATCGGACGATGAACACGATCCGAACTCAACTCAAGCAGGTATTTCAAAAAACGCGGACGAGCCGGCAGGCGCAACTCGTTCGGCTCATCCTCGAGATCGAAGGCGGCATGAACGATGCCGCACCTCACCGATAGCCGCTGCCCTCACCCCAACTGCCTCACCCAAATGGGGGTTGCCGACCGAAGCATGGCGTGAAACAGTGCCCCGCCACCCGCTCTGAGACTCGTGCGCCTGCGGGTAAGGGAGGCACCTATGAACGGCCGTGCTTCATCCCATCGTTCGACCCTCGTCTGCCTGAAGGCCGCGTGGCTGCTGGGAATGGCCTTCCTGCTGCTGCTCTGGAATCCGCAACCCGCTGTCGCGCAGACCGGTTCGCCGGCGGCGAAGAATCTGCCGTCCGCCAGTCGGCTTCAGCAGGCGCATGACATTGGAAGACAGCTCGCGCGACGCGACTTCGAGGCTGAACAGCTCGGTTCGGCGCCCCCTCCCAGAGACAACCTCGAATATCGGCTGGACAGCTACCTCAAAAAGGAGGGTGCCGGCCTCTCCGCGACCGAACGTGAAGTCTTCACGGAGGCGTACTGGAATAGCGTCGACGACCAGCTCAGCAACTTTGGGGGCGGCATCACGAGGATCAATCCGCCCACTCCTCCAAACGCCTCGCCCACCACGACCGTCAGTGGAAAGACGACGACACCCGGCACCGGCACGCTCCAACTCACGGATCGTGAGGGCCGGAGCTTTTTTGTCGACGTCGACAGCAACGGCGCCTATTCACTGACCGTTCCCGTCTCCAACTTTCAGCCCGTGAAGATGACGTTGCGCACGGAGACGCTCAAGGCGGCATGGACGCTCAACCAGCAAGGCAAATGGATCCAGGTCAGCAGCGCCAGTTCCCCGGCCACAGCGGGAACTGCGGGCTACGCCCTGCTGGACGAGTGCAACAGAGCCGTGCTGCTCGCGTCGCAAGACGCTACGGAACGTGCCAGCCGGAATCTGTCTGTATCGCAGCCCACAGCCTCATCGCCTCTTCGGCTTGTCCGCCTGTTCGGCAGACAAGGAGGCCCGTCGTCTCAGCGAGAGTCACCCATTCACCTGGTGAACGATCCACTGCCGCCGGACGCGGTCCGGGAAGCGCAGAAGCAAGGGATCAACCACGCCGACCAGCAATTCGAAAAGATGGAGCTCGAAAAGATTCCGAAAGGCTCGCGCACGCCGGCGCAGAACGAGCGTCTGGATAAGCTCAATGACATGCTCAAGGATTACGATAACGCGAAGAAGAGCCCCTTGGCCAACCAAGACGTCATCGCCATCGCCGAAAAGGCAGCGCAGGCCCGCTGGCTGCAGCGGCAGGCGCAGGCACTGCGCGCAACCGGGACACCAGGGTCCGAGCAAGCGGCGCAGGCCCTCGACAGCCAGGCGAAACAACTTATGGGCGGACAGGATCCGCCGCCGCTTCGGGCCAGCGCCGAAGAGCCGCTGCAATTTTCATCGGCGCCCGGAACGGCAAAGCCCGGCACCCGGCTCGTCGCGGCGGGTCAAAGCGGGTATGCGATGGTGACTTCAGCGGCCACTTCCACCGGACAGAGCATCAAGGGACACAGCCGGCTCGTCGCCACCGGCGAGATCAAGCAGCAGACGACGACCGAACTTGAGCTTGAGTCGCTGGCTCACCTGGAGGAGGAGCCCAGCGCAACGTCCACGTTCGCCCAGTACTTGGGATACGACTTCAAGAACGGTGCATGGGCCAACCCCAATTTGAGCCTCGGGGTTCAGTGGAGCGATGCGGATGCGAAACCGCCTCGCGTCGCGTCGGTCGGGCAGGACGGCTCATTTCAGTTTTCGGATTTCACTGTGTCGCCCAAGATCTGTTACCGGTTGAATTACGCAGTTGAGTTCAATCACGTCTCCACGCCAATTTCACCAA
>JBDZVU010000011.1:46295-59292 GCA_040255845.1 Nitrospiraceae bacterium
CACACCGAGGGCGAAGCGATTCCGAGCCTGAGCCTTGACCTTGAGGAGTGAGAACATGACTCTCCATCGCGTCATTCTCAGCGTCATGGTGATCACCGCGCTTCACGCCGGGGCCGCGTTCGGCGAGGCAGTCGCCCCCAACGATCCGTTTTTCTCCTCGAAAGGGGCCTGGGGTCAGCCGTTCGGCGATCAGTGGGCCCTCCCGAAGATCGGATTCCATGCGAAAGGATCGGGACGTTCGGCCTGGGACATTGAGACGGGCGAGGGGCGGCCCGTCGTGGTGGCCGTCATCGATTCAGGGCTCGATTATTTTCATCCCGACCTCAATCCGACATCCGTTTGGAGAAATCCTTCGCCGAACAAACCAGGGCAGGACAAGAACGGCTACGACGCGGACCTGATCGGCTGGAACTTCGTCGACAACACTAACAATCCCTGGGACAACGACGGGCACGGCACGTTCGTCGCCGGCATCATTGCGGCGGCGGCGAACAACGGAGCGGGTATTGCGGGCCTCAATTGGGGCGTGCAGATCATGCCGCTCAAGGTCATGAACAGCTTCGGCCGCGGGCGGGGCTTCAATGTCGCGCGAGCGATCATCTACGCGGCGGACCATGGCGCAAAGGTGATCAATCTCAGCTTGGACGAAGAGCATCTCACCAAAACCGAAGAACTGGCGGTGGACTATGCCTACAAGAAAGGCGTGCTCATCGTCGCGGCAGCCGGCAATCAAGGCAAGAACACCGAGGGGACTGCGCCGGTCAGTCTGCCCCATGTCCTCGCTGTGGCCGCGCTCGATCAAGACGACAAGCGGGCGCCGTTTTCGAATTGGGGCACGCACGTGAAGATCGCCGCGCCCGGCGTGGACATCTTGTCTCTGCGGGCCCGGCGCACCGATCTCATGCTGATGTCCGGCGCCAAGAATTATGCAGCAGGATCTGCCTTCGTCGGACCGCAGGCGCAGTACATGCGCGCGTCAGGCACGTCATTCTCCGCCCCGATGGTCGCCGCAGTGGCGTCGCTGATTTGGGCCAAGTACCCGAATCTCACCAATGTGCAGGTCGAGCGGGTGCTCCTGGAATCCGCCGACGACGTCGAAGATCCGGGCTGGGATAATTTTACGGGGGCCGGTCGGCTCAATGCCGTGGCGGCGCTGAAGGCCGATCCCAACTATTTCCTGACAGTCAAGGTCAGCAAAGTAGCGCCCGTCAAAGTGGACGGCAAGACGGCCATTCAAGTCTCCGGCACCGCCATCGGCAGCCAGCTAAAGGGCTACGCGCTCCAGATCGGACAAGGGGAGGCGCCGTCCTCGTGGAAAACCGTTCTCAAAGTTGACGGGAAGCCGGTGGACGACGATGTCCTGGGCAGGTTCCCGGTGAAGGAGATCACGGCCAAGGGCAAATGGCTGATCCGGGTCGTCGCGCAGGACGGCAAAAAGACCAAAGAGGCCCGAGGGACCCTCGACGTCAAATAAAACCAGGAGGTGACTATGGCGTGGTCCAAGTGGGAGCGTGCGGGCATGCGGCTCCTATTGTGCGTGTGCGTGGCCGGGTGGATCGCATTCTCGACCGTCGAAGCGTTCGCCGTGGCAGGCAAGTTCACCAGTGCCCCTCCCGGCGTGGCCTTGTCTGGTGGAGAGCTGACGCTGGAATTGGACGAGCCGGTGAACGGGCAAAGCACTGTCACGGTTCCGGTCACCAATGGAGCGTTCACCACGCCGGCGGGCGTCGACAAACAAAACATCAGAACGTGCCGATATACGAACGACAAGGGGGAGACGACCGCCTTTGATTGCGGCGCCTACTTGGCATTTGGGGCAGGCGCGGCAGCGACCGGAGCAGCGGCGGCGACCTCCGGGTGGACGGCGCCGACCATGCGCGATCCTTCAGCCTGGGCGTTCGACGCCACGGCGTTCGTCGGGGGAACAGGATCGATCGGAAGCAAGGATGCCACGACGACGGGGACCGGGACGGCGGCCGGTCAGGGGACCAGCGGATTGGACGGACTCGCGGGAGCGACGTACGGCCTGATGCTTCGAGCCCATTTGCCATTGAAGCTGACCGGCGCGCTGGGTGACATCTGGGGATTCGTTCGCTGGAATCAGCACTCCGGGCGCGACGGCCATGGAGGGTCGGCGAACCTCCATAACCCTGTTCCCGGCAATGAATCCTCGACGAGCCTCAAACGATACGCCGACATCGAAATCGGTGTGGGAAAAAGCTTTGAAACGTATTGTCCTGAGAATGGGCCGTGCCACTACTTCGGCGCCTACGCCGGCTATTCACTTCAGCGAACCAAGATCAGCACGAGCACGAATGAAATCGTGACCGCGCCGACCTTCGAAGATACGAAATGGAACAGCAGCGTCGTAACAGGAGCCTGGTACCAGATACCCTTGGCAGGGATAGGAACTGGCTTCGAAGCATACAGTTTCGTCTTTGGCGTCGACTTCCGTAGAGTCCCCTGCATGAGCGTCTCCGGACCCTCACCGACCTTTCCAAACACTTCCTACCGCGGCACGACCGAAGAGTTCTGGGAATACACGGGTTGGGGAGGCATCAACGTGAGTTTTTGACGGTTACCCGCCTGCTCTCCTCGCTGTCATCGAGACTGAGCTGGGCTGCGGAGCACCAGCCGCCCAGCTCAATCTCAGCCAGCGCTCCGTGCGCGTCTCCTGTACAATGTTCCAATGGCTGGCACCCTGTGGACGATCGGGCACTCGACCCGACCAAGCGCGGACTTCCTGTCGCTGCTCGCCGCGCATGGCATCGAACAGCTGGTCGACGTCCGCACCGTGCCCAAGTCCCGGCACAATCCTCAGTTCAATAGTGATGTGTTGGCCAAGACGCTGAAGACGGCGAGCCTCGCCTATCGGCACATGCCGGAGCTCGGCGGACTCCGCAAGCCCCGGAAGGATTCGATCAATACCGGGTGGCGAAATGCGAGCTTCCGCGGCTACGCCGACTACATGCAGACGGGTGAGTTTGCCCGCGCGCTGGAAGAGTTGATGGCGTATAGCGCTGAGAAGAAAACGGCCGTCATGTGCGCCGAGGCGGTGCCGTGGCGATGCCATCGCTCGCTCATTGCCGATGCCTTGGTCGTGCGCGCATGGACGGTGCTGGACATCCTCAACGGAGACCGCGCGGCTCCGCACCAACTCACGCCGTTCGCGATCGTCCAGCACGGCCGTCTTCTCTATCCAGATCCCTCCGAGCAGAAGGCGCCCCGGTTGTTCGCGTAATCCGTGTGAGGACATGTTGTTCCGGTGGCTCGCTGACGCCGTCCTCGTCCTGCATACCGGGTTCGTGATCTTCGTCCTGATCGGCGGACTCCTCGTGTTGAAATGGCCCCGGCTCCTGTGGCTGCATCTGCCCGCAGCGGCCTGGGGCGTCTTCGTCGAATGGTCCGGTTGGCGGTGCCCGCTCACGCCGCTTGAGCAATGGCTGCGGCAGCAAGGCAGCGGCCCCGCGTACCAGGACGACTTCGTCTCGCACTATCTGCTGCCGCTCCTGTATCCCGCCGCCCTCACACCAGAACTGCAGTTCCTCCTGGGTGGGATCGTCCTGCTGGTCAATGGCGTCATCTATGCCTGGCTGTGGCGCAGAGAACGGAGCAATTCCATGAGTTGACGAGGCTCCGCAGGTCTTGTTAGATGAGAGATCGCAGGAGTTCGAGTGCATTCCATGCCAATCGACGACATCACGAGCAGAGTCAGCGAGCGCTATGCCAAAGCAGCCGAGAGCGGCGAGCAGATGTGCTGCCCCATCAGCTATGACATGGATCGGCTGAAATCGTTTATCCCCGACGAAGTGCTGAAGGTTTCGTATGGGTGCGGCACACCGGCAGGCCTGGACAGCATCAACCCCGGGGAGGTCGTGCTGGATATCGGCTCGGGAGGCGGCCTCGATTGCTTCGAGGCCTCACGCTTGGTGGGGCCCACGGGACGCGTGATCGGCATCGACATGACGGATACTCTGCTGAATATCGCGCGCCGGCACGCCGCCGTCGTTGCGGCCAACCTCGGCTATCCGGCTTCCAATGTCGAGTTTCGCAAAGGCAGGGCCGACGCCATGCCGGCGAAGGACGGCAGCGTCGATGTCGTCATCTCCAATTGCGTGATCAATTTGGCCCCCGACAAGCCGGCCGTATTCCGGGAAATGTCGCGCGTCCTGAAGCCCGGCGGCCGGTTCACCGTTTCCGATATCGTGGCGGACCAAACCGTCCCGCTGTACCTGGTCCATGATGCGCAGAAATGGGGCGATTGTCTTTCGGGCGCCCTGCCGTTAAGGGACTACCTGGCCGGCTTGACTGAAGCGGGCTTCGCCGGCGTGCACGTGGTGAAGTCGTCCCCCTGGCGCGTCCTTGACGGCATTCACTTCTTCTCGGTCACCTTGACCGGATACAAGCTCGCCGCAACTCCGGCTCCGACTGCTCGATTTGCCACTTTGTGCGGCCCTTTCAATCGCGTCGTGGACGAGCGCGGACGCCTCTATCAACGCGGCATCCCGCAGCCGATCTCAGCCGACGACGTCGCGGTGCTCGCTCTTCCCCCGCTGGCGCCGCACTTTGTGTGCTCGAGCGCTCCGACCTGGCTTGACGAAACCGATCCCCGGTGGTCGGCGGTCTTTCCTCAAGCCAGTCCCTGCGTGTGGCAGGGCGATTTTGCACTCCTCACCGGCCCGTTTCTGGAAGCAGCCGATGACGATGGTCATCTCTTCCGTCGCGGGGAGCCCCAAGAAATCGGCTCCAAAACCAGAAGGGTCATCGAGGCCGCGGGCTACCGTTCACATTTCGTCATTCTCCGCCGCGCCGGACAGCCGGCCGCCACTCCGGGCCCGGGCTGCCAACTCCCGGACGGGTGCTGCTGAGCATGGCTAATCCATTGCTCGACGATCGCTTAATGCCATGGCGTTGACACTGCTCGGCCGACGAAGCCCTCTGGCCACTCCCGCGGAACAGCTCAAGGTGCTGGCACAGACCGCCGCTTGCCCTCCCTTTGAAGCCCGCCTGGTGCCGGCTGGGCTGCAGCCGCTTCATGCGACCGGCGTGACGGTGTTCCAGATCAATCTCGGCAAGCTGTGCAACCAGACGTGCCGCCATTGTCATGTGGATGCCGGGCCCGACCGCAACGAACGCATGTCGAGAGAGACGGCGGAACTCTGCATGAAGGCCTTGGCCCAGACCGAGATCCAAACCGTCGATCTGACGGGAGGCGCGCCCGAGTTGAACCCGAACTTCCGGTGGATGGTCGAGGAGGCACGGCGACTGGGACGCCACGTGATGGACCGCTGCAACCTGTCGGTCCTCCTCCTGCCTTCACAGGCCGACTTGGCCGAGTTCCTGGCCCGGCATCGTGTGGAAGTCATCGCGTCGCTCCCGTACTACCGGGCCTCTCAAACAAATGCACAACGGGGAGAGGGCATCTTCGAAAAGTCGTTGGAGGCGCTGCGCCTCCTCAACCGCTTGGGGTACGGTCTGCCGGAGAGCGGTTTGGTGCTCAACCTCGTTCATAATCCCGTGGGAGCCTTCCTGCCGCCCACGCAAGAAGCCCTCGAAGTCCAGTTCCGGAAGGAACTGCGCACGCGTCACGGAGTGGAGTTCAACCGGCTGTACACGATCACCAACATGCCGATCAGCCGCTTCTTGGAGTTTCTGATCGAGAGCAGGAATTACGAGGGCTACATGGCGCGCCTCGCGAATGCCTTCAATCCCGCGGCCGCCGCCGGCGTCATGTGCCGCTATACAATCTCCGTCGGCTGGGACGGCAGGCTGTACGATTGCGACTTCAACCAAATGCTGGATCTTCCCGTCCACGAGGACGCGCCGTCTCACATCCGGGAATTCGATCTGAGCCGCCTGAACCGCCGGCGGATCGCCACGGGCAACCACTGCTACGGCTGCACGGCGGGATCCGGCTCGTCCTGCGGCGGAGCCGTCACGTGAATGCAGGCGGGCCGGCTGGCTGCCTTGCTCCTCGAAGAGTCATTTTGCTATGGTGGTCGCTCAACCGTAGGACCTCGTAAGCCGATACCCCGATGGTGTGGGACCCCAAAGACCCCTGGAGCAAGCGCCGCGACCCGCTGGACGATGCGCTCAAACAGGCGCGCGCGCAGTTGTCCCAACTTCTGCCCACCGGCGGCTTTCGCAATGTTCTGTTCGCCGCCTTGCTCATTTTCCTCGTGTGGCAAAGCGCCTTCATCGTCGCTCCGGATGAAGAGGGCGTCGTGAAGCGCTTCGGCATTCCGGTCCGCACGGTCGGGCCCGGGCCGCACCTCAAAATCCCTCTCGTGGAAACCGTGCTTCAGCCGAAGGTGGAAAAACTGCACCGGGTGGAAGTGGGATTCCGGGTCGACCGGCAAGGACGGCAACAGATGCTTCCGCAGGAAGCGCTGATGCTGACCGGCGATATGAACATTCTCGCGATTGAATTCATCGTGCAATACAAGATCAAGGATTCGACCAGCTATCTGTTCAAGGTCGCCGACATCCACGACACGATCGCGAAGGCGGCCGAAGCCTCCATGCGCGAGGTTATCGGGAAGAGCAAAATCGACGAGGCGCTCACGACGGGGAAGGCTCAGATTCAGCAGGAAGCCCAAGTCTTGCTGCAAGCCATCTTGGACCAATATCACGCCGGCGTACAGATCGCGGCGGTGCAGTTGCAGGACGTCGACCCGCCCGAGGCGGTGGCGGCGGCCTTCAAGGATGTGACGAATGCCCGGGAGGACCGTGAAAAGCTGATCAATCAATCGCAGGGATACCGCAACGACATCCTGCCCAAAGCCAAAGGCGAAGCCGCCCAGATGATCAACCAGGCGAAGGCATACGCGCAGGCCAGGGTGAACCGAGCACAGGGCGAGGCCAATCGTTTCCTGGCCATGCTGAAGGAATACAATCAAGCCAAGGACATTATCACCAAACGCCTCTACATCGAGACCATGGAGGAAATCCTGCCGGAGGTGGAAAAAGTCATCATAGACGGCAAGGGCGGCGAGCGTCTTCTCCCCTACCTTCCGCTGGAGCGGCGCGGGGCGAAGGCCGCGGTCCCGGAGGAACACAAACCATGACCAGGCAGGGGCTTGTGCTTGCGCTCGCCCTCGTGGTGGGCGGACTCTTTCTCCTGGGCGCCTCTCCATTCTTCATCGTGGACGTGACCCAGAACGCCATCGTGGTGCAACTGGGGAAGCCGGTCCGGAATTTGACCGACCCGGGCCTGTATCTGAAGATTCCGTTTTTTGAGGAAGTCACCTTTTTCGACAAGCGGCTGCTGGACTATGACTCCAACGCGCAAGATGTGATCACCCAAGACAAGAAAACACTCTTGCTCGACAACTTCGCGAAGTGGCGCATCACCGATCCGTTGAAGGTCTACCAGAACTTCCAAAGCCAACGCGGAGCGCTCCAGCGCCTCCATGACATCATTTACTCCGAACTGCGCGTTGAACTGGGCCGGCACGAACTGGCCGAGATCGTGTCGACCACACGGGCGGAGTTGATGCGCGTCGTGACACAGCGGGCCAATGAGAAGGCCTCACCCTATGGCATCGAGATTCAAGATGTGCGGATCAAGCGGGCCGATCTTCCAGAGCAGAACGAAAAGGCCGTCTTCGCACGTATGCAGGCGGAACGGGAGCGCCAAGCCAAGCAGTATCGCGCTGAGGGAGCGGAAGAGGCTCAGAAGATCCGCTCTGAAGCCGAGAAGGACCGCGAAATCATTCTGGCCCAAGCGTACAAAGAAGCGGAGGAATTGCGTGGAGCGGGCGATGCCAAGGCGTTCCGGGTCTATGCCGATGCGTATCGCCAGGATCCCAAATTTTTTGAATTCACGCGTTCGATGGACGCCTACCGGAAGGCGCTCAAAGACAAGACGACCGTCATACTGAGTCCGGATTCAGAATTCTTCCGTTATCTGAAACAGCGCTAGCGGTCCTCACGAAAGTCCGATCACCTCCCCGCTGTCCGGATCGAGATCGATTCGCTCTCCGGCCGGCCTCTTCGGCAGCCCCGGCATCAGTTGGATTCCCGAGCAGACCGCTGTCACGAACCCAGCTCCGGCGAGAATCCGGAGTTCCTTGATCGGAACCGAGAACCCCCTTGGCCGACCTTTGAGCGCAGGATCATGAGAGAGGGACAGGGCCGTTTTCGCCATGCAGACCGGGAGCCGGCCGAACCCCAAGGTCTCCGCCGTCTTCAGCTGTTGTCGTGCCTCTGGCTCGAAGCGGACGTCGTCGGCTCCGTACATCTTCGTCGCGATGGTCCTGATCTTCTTCTCCAGCGGCCATGACAGCTCGTACAGCGGCGTAAAGGCGGAGGGGCGCTCGGACGCCCTGACGACGGCATCAGCCAGCTGCTCGGAGCCCTTTCCGCCTTCGGCCCAATGCGTCGAGATGGCCGCCTCGGACGCCCCGGCCGCAAGAGCCCGCTCCCGGACCCATTCCAATTCGTCGCGGGGGTCATCCTTGAACGCATTGACCGCCACCACCGCCGGAATCCCGTGGGCCCTCGCGTTGGCAATGTGCTGCTCCAGATTGGAAAACCCTCGCGAAAGCGCCTCCTGGTTGGGGCCCGTGAGTGTCATAGGCAGCGGTTGTCCTGCCTTCGCCGGGCCCCCGCCCCCATGTAGCTTCAGGGCTCGCAACGTCGCCACGACGACGGCCGCAGCCGGCTGAAACCCTGCGGCGCGGCACTTGATGTTGAAAAACTTCTCGGCCCCCAAGTCGCTCCCGAATCCGGCTTCCGTCACGACGAAATCGGCGCACCGCAACGCAATGGCATCGGACACGACGGAGCAGTTGCCGTGAGCGATGTTGCCAAACGGCCCGGTATGAACAAAGGCGGGTGTCCCTTCCAGCGTCTGCACCAGGTTAGGCAACAGGGCATCCTTGAGGAGAACGGCCATCGAACCGGCACAGCCCAATTCCTCAGCGGTCACCGGCTCGCCTGTTTTTCTGAGGCCTACCACGATGCGTCCCAGGCGCTGCCGCAAATCTTGGTGGCTGGTGGCCAGTGCCAACACAGCCATGACCTCCGAGGCTTCAGTAATGACAAACCGAGCGGACCGCTTGGCGCCCTCCCCATCAAGGATAATTGCGCGGAGCGCTCGATCACTGACTCCCATCGCCCTGGGCCAGGCAATCCGGTCGGGATCGATGGATAGCGCGTTGCCCTGGAACAGATGATTGTCCACAAAGGCCGATAAGAGGTTGTGCGCTGCCGCCACGGCGTGCGCGTCACCGGTCAGATGGAGGTTGATCTCTTCCATGGGAATGACCTGCGCCCGGCCTCCTCCAGTCCCGCCTCCCTTGACCCCGAAGACCGGACCCAGTGACGGCTGGCGGAGCGTCACTGCCGTTCGATGCCCCAGTCTGCTGAGCGCCATGGCCAGGCCAATGGAAGTCGTTGTTTTTCCCTCTCCGAGCGGTGTCGGATTGATTGCCGTGACGAGGATATAGCGGCCGGATTTTCGCCCCTGGAGGCGGGTGAGCAGGCCTAGATGGACTTTTGCCTTGTACCGACCGAACGGGATGAGTTCTTGTTCATGGATTCCCAGTTGATCGGCAATCTTTAGGATAGGCTTTGGGCGAACCGAACGGGCAATCTGCAGGTCAGTCAACGAATCGCTCCTTCGAAGCAGAAACCGGACGGCGTCCGTGGCGGTCGGTCAGCGGTTGGTCAGTATATCAGAGAGGGGGGTACCCAGCACACCGGGGCTGTGGGAGTAGGCGGGAATGAAAAGGCTATTCGAGGATGTACTTGCGCGGATCCAGCGCTTGGCCGTTGACTTTGACCATGTAATGGAGGTGTGGTCCTGTCGCCAAACCGGTGCTGCCCACCAAAGCGATGACATCCCCGCGGTTGACCCGTTGCCCTTCCTTGACCAGTGCCTTGGCGAGGTGCCCGTAAACGGTTTCGACCCCATAGCCGTGGTCAAGTCTGACAATGTTGCCCAGCTTAGGGTCATACCCCGTGGCGGTCACCCGGCCCTGCGCTGGGGCCTGAACAGGGGCGTTAGGCGCGGCACCAATGTCCAGTCCATCGTGCCAAGCCGGCTTTTCAGTAAACGGAGAGATGCGGGGGCCGAAGCCAGAAGTCACCCAGCCCTTCACAGGCCAGATGGAGGGGGTCGCGGCCCAGCGCGAGGAGCGCTGCTCGGCGGCCTGCGACAACTCGCTCAAGATGCGCTCTTGGTTCGCCGCTTCATTTGCCAGCCACTCGAGGCGTGCTTTGACCGACTCCTCTAGTTGGTCGAGGGACTCAGCCGCAGCGTCCGAAGCCACTGCCTGGTGCTGCTCGTTATTGTGAGAAGCGACGGCTCCCACCCGTGCGTCGCTCTTCGGTACGGAACTCCCTTCCGGGAGGGGCGTTTCCTCCCCGCCTCGTCCATTGACCATGTCGCCGGACTTTGGAACCTCGATACCGAGCATCACGCGAAGACGTTGGTTGACTTCCTTCATTGCAGTGATGCGCTTCTTGAGGTCCTCAATCGCGGTCGAAAAGGCTGCCGTCTGCTCTCGCGCACTCATGGCTTCGGTCTTGAAGGCCGAAAGCTCCCACACCTCTCCCGTCCTCACAATGTAATGTGAGATGACGAGAAGATCGGCAAGAACAATGAGTGCCAGGATAATCAATAACTTGCGGACAAACTGGCGGGGGAAACTGAAGCGCAACGGCTTGGCGGTGGAGCCACGGAAAATCACGACCGTGTAAGCGTCGCTGCTTTCTTGGGTGTGCGTCTGCCCCATAGGTTCGCTCCCTACATGGAGAGTCGGTGGGAGATGTCGCAGAGTCTACCGATCTCTTCCCCTCTGGTCAACCCTTACCGTAGTCGTAGGCTGAAAATCCCCTCTGATTACCTATACCCAGTAGTTTCTTGTCTGACCCACTCAATATATTGATCGAGCCCCTTCGCGACGGGAACGGCAAGGATCTCGGGAACCTTGTAGGAATGCAGCCCCCGTATCAACTCCTGAAGCCGCTCGTAGTGCTCCAGAGTCGTCTTGAAGAGGACGAGCGACTCTTGGTCGTCGATCAGCTTGCCTTCCCACCGGTACAGCGAGCGCACGGCGGGAAGCATCGTGGCGCAAGCCGCGGCATGCGATTCTACAGCGGCTTTGGCGATCTTTTGCGCCTCGTCCTGTGACCCAGCGGTCATAAAGACGATCAAGACCTCGTTCTGTACGCCCATGAAGTAGCACGTTATCCAAGGAGGCTTCCGGAATCAACCAGACTTCTCTACTATCGGAGAACCGTTTACCACTTTACAGCAACATCCATGCCCTTGTACTCCTGCCATTGATCAATGAACCATCATCTTTTCAAATACATATGATCAATGTTCCGACTCCTCAAGCGGTCAGCCTGAAGGAAACGTCATCCAAATGCTACACCTGGACAACTTTCTGACAATTTTGTACAAAAAACGTCATCTGAGTACTGACACACCCCGGTTTGACAGGGTTTTTGGGAGTCGCTTATGATCTGAACTCACCTGGATGTGAGGAGGTGTTATGAGCTTTTCCATCAACCCGAAAGAGCTAAAAGCCCGGTTGGATAATGGCGATAAGTTGGTCTTGTTGGATGTGCGGGAACCCTGGGAGAACGCCCTGGCAAAATTGGAAGGTTCGGTCTTGATTCCCCTCGCCACGCTGCCACAATCTCTCTCGAAGCTTGATAGGAATGCGGAGATCGTCGCGTATTGCCATCATGGCATGAGAAGCGCGGATGCGACGGGATTCCTGCTTCAACAGGGGTTTACCAAGGTCAAGAATTTGGTGGGCGGGATCGACGCCTGGTCGGTTCAAGTGGACAGTTCGGTTGCCCGGTACTGATAGTCCGGCCTACTGGAGGGCTTCCTGGAAATAGGCGACCGTTCTCTTTAGGCCCTCGGCGAGATCGACCCGCGGGTCCCAGCCAAGCTCTTGTTTGATCTTGGTCGGGTCGACGACGCTCCGCATTTGCTCTCCTTGCTTTGCCGGCCCATGGACCTCCTTGCAGGTGGCACCGGTCAACGACACGAGCATGCGAAACAATTCGTTGATCGACGTTTCAACTCCGGTTCCTACATTGTAGACACCCTGTGAGCCCTGTCCCATGACGGCTAGGTTCGCCTCGACGACGTCATCCACGTACACGAAATCTCTAGTCTGCCGGCCGTTGCCGAAGATGATGGGTTGCTCATTGCTGAGCATCTTCTGGAGGAAAATGGAGATGACCCCCGCCTCGCCCTCCGGATCCTGCCTCGGTCCATAGACGTTGGCATACCGGAGACTCACGATTTGTATGCCGCTGGTTCGCTGAAAGTATGACAGGTAGTGCTCTCCACACAGCTTGCTGATGCCATAGGGCGACATCGGATTCGTCACGTGGGATTCCGGTGCCGGATACGTTTCCTGCTCCCCGTAGATGGCGCCTCCGGAAGAGGAAAAAATCACCTTTCTGGTCCCGTGTTTGACGGCTTGCTGAAGGACGTTCATCGTGCCAAGAATATTCACTTGCGCGTCAAAAATCGGGTCAGCGACCGACTTGCGCACGTTCATTTGTGCCGCAAGATGCATGACGATGCTCGGTCGTTCGTTGCGAAAGACGCGCTCCAGCCTCCCGCTCTGAATATCGAGCTTATACAGGCTGGCTCCCCTGTTGACATTTTTTCGCTTGCCGGTGGAGAGGTTATCGACGACGACGACCTGATGTCCTTCCTCCACAAGGCGATCCACTACATGGGACCCGATGAACCCCGCTCCTCCCGTCACCAGCACTTTCATGCCGCCCCTCCCGCTGCTGAATCAACGACCGGCGTTCCCTTCATATCACAAATGGTTTGCTCGAACTCGAAAATTGCCAATATTTCCTCGTTGCCCTTCTTCCCCTTGAGAGGCGAAACGACCGATGCTTTACGGACCAATCCCAGCCCCGAGGCGAATGCGACGATGTCCTCCACCACCCGGCGCCGCTGGGACTCATCACGCACGACTCCACCCCCTCCGACTTACCCTTTACC
>JBDZVU010000147.1:0-4135 GCA_040255845.1 Nitrospiraceae bacterium
TGGTTACTATCCTCGCGGAAAGCAAGCGGGAGGCTTCATGCTTCCGTACGGAAATAATGGAATGAACGAGCAGAGCCATCCGATCGACTTACCACAAGAACGGTGGGCCCACACTCCAAGGAGGGATTCCTATGGACGGCATGGAATTGAAGACCCCGGGGCAACAAGACGGTCAACCTTCGCGCCGCGAATTCTTGACCCGCGCCGGGCTCCTGGCCGGCGGCATGGCTCTTCTCGGATTGCCAGGCCTTAGACCGGCGCTCACACACGCGGCATTGTCGCAACGCCTTGTCGCAGCAAGCTTTGCGCTCGAACTCGATGGGGTAATCGTCGGCATGCTGAAATCGACTGACGGCGGATTTCCGAGGGCAGACGTGATCTCCGAGCCGACGTCGCCATTCGTCAAAAAACATCTCGGCCCGCACAAGTTCGACGATATCGTAATCGAAGTCGATCCGATCATGCCCCAACCGCTCTTCGACTGGGTCAATAGCACGCTCAACCTGACCGCCGTGAGAAAGACCGGCGCGATCATTACGGCAGACGCCAATTTCAAGGAGCAGAGCCGCCTGCAGTTCAGCAACGCCGCCATCACCGAAGTCGGCTTTCCGGCCTGCGACGCCGCTTCCAAAGATCCCGGGCTTCTCACCATAAAATTCGCCCCGGAATTTGCACAACCTATGGCGGGGAGAGGGGTCAATGTTCCGGTTGGGCTCAATCAGAAATCCACCCTGCGCTGGGTCTCATCGAATTTCTCGCTGAACATTGATGGTCTCGATTGCAGAGCCATCAGAAGAATTGACGCCTTCACGATCGCACGGAAGGTGACGCAGGAGCCCAAAGGCCAAATTCGAACTTTCAGCGTGGATCCAGCGAGGGTGGAATTTCCCAACCTGGCTCTCACCCTTCCCGAAGCATCGGCGGGAACGTTCTACGCCTGGTTTGAGGACATGGTGATCAAGGGCAACGCCGGAGAGCAGCACGAAAGAACCGGAACGCTGGAATTGCTCGACGCCACCAGAAACACGAGACTGTTGACGATCGCCTTCCATAACCTGGGCATCTTTGGTTTTTCGCCAGGAAAATCAGCTGCCAGCGGAGAAACCATCAAACAAGTCAACGTCGACCTGTATTGCGAGCGAGTCACGCTGAAACGAGAAGTGTGACGAAGGCCGTTGCAGTGTGATGCCTCAGTGCGCCGGAACCTCGCGATGCTGACCGCCTTGAACCAGGAGGACACTGATGACGAAGCGATGGTATAGCGCGTTGATTGTAGTCGTTCTCTTCCACGGATGCGCCACGGACCACGCATCCAAGCCGAGTGCCACCGATTTGACCACCGTCACCTTGGAGCAAACTCTCCATTTTCAATCCGCGGACGGCAGTGACACCGTTCTTGCCCCCGGTGACTACCGGCTCGCGCATGCAGGAGCCGATGGGCTTCTTTTCCAGACCTCGGATGGGCGAACGGTCCCCGTCGGCGCCCGGGCCTTTCCCCATGACCTGCCTGTCCGGAATCAGGTTGCGATGCTCATTCCCCAGGGAGAAGACGACTGGCACGTCGTGCTGCTGCTGGAAAACGGGAGCGGTCTCGACGCCCTCGGCTCCCCCAGCGCAGTGAGATCCCGCGCCACGCTCGAACCGATCCAGTCAACGAAATTACTGCTTGCTGCGCAGGCTCAGCCGAAGATGCAGGCGATCGGGGTTGTTGATCCCTGCGGTATCGTCACACCAGCTTCGAGCGCGTCGTCCCAACTCCCGACTTCTGTGAGCGCGATCACACAAGCTGGGCACGAGACGATTGCGCAGACCGGCAGCGGCCCCGTCCCCGATATTACAGACTGGATTCCTCGAGGGCGCGTGGCCGGGGGCAGTGAGATCCGCATACAGGGGCGGAATCTAGATCCCAACAAGCTCGTGGTGCTGTGGGGAGGGGCTGCGCTGAGCCGTACCGGACAGTCGCCGGGCGAGGTGCGCTTCCGTGTTCCGGCCAGTGTCGATCTGGCAGGCCGCAAGCTGGTCGCTTACCACATCGGGGGCCAGCCTCGAACGTTGGAACCCGCGTACCAGGTCTTCGATCCTGTCGTGAGGATAAGCCGGGTCGTGCCGGCGGCGTTCAAGGAAGGAGACGTCGTGACCGTCTGCGGCAACAGCCTGTTTAACGCCACGTTCATTACTCCTTCAACATCGCTTCAGCCTCAATATGTCGGAGTCGGTGACAAGGCGGCGGAGATTATGGAGCCGGCCGTCTCCCCGAGCGGAGACCGGATGAGCTTTCGAGTGCTGCGAGCCGCGGAATTATTTGTGGTCTCTTCCGATCCGTCCTTCGGGTACACGTGGAGCTTGCGCGCCGTGCAGCCTCAACCTTCGGCACTCAATGGACCGTTCAAGCTGAAAAAGGCCGGCAGTGCGGCGGGGGGTTTTTCAAATCCGCTTCAAGACACCACCATCATCTCTGGCCCGGCGGTCAGCTGGCAGCCGGCCCCATTGCACGTGCGGACGGCATACAACAGCTCTCGTTTTAGCTCCCTCAAAGTGCCGTTCGTGATCGTCACCGGAGGAGCCTCGGGCCCGATTCTTCGCCAGGTCAGTTTTGAAGGCACCGGTCTCGCCGGAGCCGCCGTTCGGATCGGCGACATGGCCTTGCAGCCGAGCATCCCGACGACGGGGCTCCAAGGCGCCGCGGTCATTCCGACCAATGCGTCCAATGGCAGAATCTGCGCGACCAAGGACAACCAAACCTCCTGCTCACCGGAAGTGATCAAGATTCTTGGCGGACCGACGGTCATGCAGATGCCATCCGTTCCACTCGCGATGTTCGTGACCCATTCCATCGAGGGAGTCAATTTGGCCCCGGCCGGCGTCACCGGCCTCACCTATGAGTTCCGCATGTCAGGATCCAGAGCTGACAACCCCAGTGCTCAAGCCTGCAATACGGTCATGCAGCTCGTCGAACATTCTCAGCAACGGATCAGATTCCGCGTCGGGGACCCCTCCAAGCCCGTGCCTGCGAATTGTCTGAGTACGACGATCTTCAATACCTCAGGAACTCAGTTTCTCATGCAGCTCGTCGCGAAGTATTCCGGGATTGAATCGATCCTGTGGGAGCAGCCGTACGGGCTGAAGAAGCCCACTTAACGGCGATCTAGCGGAAAAGGCATGACGGCAGGCGCCTGCGAATCACGATGTGATCGGCAAATTACGTGACGCGACCGGTTGAAATGGTCGACTCGCCTCAGACGGCGATAGGCCCTCACCAGTCGAAAGGAGGCCAATTCATTGGTAGGTCCTGATGGTTATGGTAGCCTCGGCTCTGAAGCGACGAGCTACTACCATGGTGGACGATTCTGCAAGGCTCATCACCGAAATCCTATTCATTTCATTTGTTCCTGCGATTGGCGTCCTGCTGATTGTCTCCAACGATGAAGGGAAGGAATTGGCTTCTCAACCCCAAACCTGAATGGCTATTCTGGCGGGTCCTCAATAAGAAACGTGAAGTCGCGCTCTACTACCTGATCGGTATCCTGTTCATCATCACAGGAGCTATCCTCATAATACAAAGGCTCCTCGAATTGGGCGGCATATTGTCTGCTAGTGCGGTTCCAGTATCCCCTCTAGACATAGAGCAACCCACAACAGAGACCCGTCTCGACATACTCGCCAGAAATATCATCATCTATCTCAACATCTTGTTCGCTTCGCTAGGATTTCTGATCTCAATCCGACTCAAACGGTTCGGGAACGGCGAGCCGCCACGGTGGATAAGAAACATGCTTGAGAATGATAAAATCGTTCTTGTCTTATATTTCATATTCGGCACCCTCGCCTTGTATTCAACAGTGCGGGTAACACCTTACATTAGAGAACTAGGCCAGGGATTAGGCTACTGGTAGCCGTTTTGTAACCCACACACAGTTCGTGTGCCGTACGCTATCACCTGCTACGGGGTTGAAAAGAAAAAAGCCCGCTGACCTTTCGATCAGCGGGCCTTTTGTTAACCCGGCAGAGGTCCATACCAAGCTTGCTTGTACCGCCGCGTTCGATCACATCGCGGCGGAGAGGTACTTTGCCTCAGGTAGGCTTGACCTTCCCCCCGAAAACTAGACCATTGGCTTGGAAGTTCATCTGTGCTGAG
>JBDZVU010000073.1:0-16703 GCA_040255845.1 Nitrospiraceae bacterium
AGCCGGTGAAGTGACTTGCCTGCGCGCAAAGCCGGATTAGATGCTGCACCTGATTCACGGGGCTTGATCCTCGAAAGCCAAGGCGAGCGTTTCGGCGGCCGCATCAAGATGTTCCGCCTTGCTCAGCCCGGCCATGTCGCGCAAGAGTAGCGCGGCCCGTCCCGTTCCACCCACGTCCTCACTGCTGTCGTCTCATTGTTGACCATCCGGTTCCGCGAGTCCTCGCGGTGACCGCGAACTGTCGCGGCCCCATCGTTATCGTTTCCCTTCCGACAACCGCTCACTGATTCGTATTGACCAGCATTTGCCGATCCAGCTTGTGCCAGGCTTTGTGGCATGGCGGTTGCTGAATATTTCGCGAGCGATCACCAGAGGTCTGCGGAACGACGCCAGGTCACACATGAGTATGCCGTTTGAGCGGGCTCGCATGCATGAACGGGAAGCGCGCATGATGCGGCTGGGTTGGTCGCTTCTGCTTGGTGGGGCGTCAGGGCTGTGCAGGCCCGAGGTGATCTCGCCCGATCTGTGGACGGAGCCGGCCGTCTCGCGACGTACTGGCTGGGGCCTCAGTGAATCACAACCGGGAGCATGAGCGGTCTGGCAGAGGAAGGGACACTTCTGGACTGGCCTCCGAAAGTTCCTCCAACAGGGTTGGCCTCTGCCAGACTTTATTACTGATACGGGAGCGAGGGGCCATCGTTCCTGCACTCACTCATTCATTAACCGAGGACGGGAGTACACCATCATGATGCGGAGGGCGATTCAACATTCTGTCGGAATTACCGCGGCCGTCTGCGGCCTGGCACTGATGACTGCCGGAGGCCCCGTCGCGGCGCAGGATGCCGGGCACCACCAGATGGGGGAGCAGGCGAGCACGGCGTGGGCCGAGAAGCTGAAGGGGCAGACCATCGTGGAAGACACGATGGAAGGCCGGCCGGAGCGCACGGCGATGGTGGAACGGCAACACCACCGTATCATGGAGCAGATGGAGCGTGACGCCGAGGCGCAGCGGACGGGGGGCTACTTCAACAACATCAACATGCTGCATCAATACGGCGCGGGGAATCAGGACGTGCTGCTGATGTCCAATCCGGGCGTCGAGCCGGTGTCCCTGACCGGCGGCCGCTGCCCGGCTTCCGCGCCGGTTCGCCACTACGACATCTCGGCGATCAATGTGGAAATCTCGCTGAACATGTGGCTCGACTTCTATCCCGGCTACATGTACGTGCTGACGGAGAACATCGACAAGGTCCGGGAGGAGGAGGCGCGGAACCGGGCCGCGCGAGACCAGGACGGCTACGATCCGGGGGCTGTGACCAACGGTCTGCAGAACCAGTGGATTCAGCCTCTCGTCATCCGGGGCAACCAAGGCGACTGCATCAAGATGACGCTCCGCAATCAGCTGGAAGGGGACGAAGAGGTGAGCCTTAACATCCATGGCTCCAGCATGGTGGTGGCCTCGACCGGCCAGCCGGCGACCACCACGAACCCGGACAGCATTGCAGCACCTGGGAAGGCCGTCGACCTGGAATGGTTCATTCCGCCCACGCAGCAGGAGGGCGGCCGGCAGTTCCATTCCTACAGCAATGACCGTGAATTGACGGTCATGGGCCTGTTTGGGACGTTCGTCATCGAACCCAAGGGATCCGAGTACCTGGATCCGCTGGGGAGCGGCGATCCGACGCCGATGAAGAGCGGGTGGCAGGCGATTATCAAGAACGGCACCGGGCCTGACTTCCGGGAGTTCGTGCTGATCTACCATGAAGTCGGCGACGAGGCGTTCCGGCCGTTGAACAAGAAGGGCGATTTCCTTCCCCAACGCGATCCGCTGACGGACGTCTATCGGCCGGTGGCGCGCGCGCTCAATTACCGCAGCGAGCCCTTCGGCATGGACAACATGCAGACGCAGCACGAGTACTTCGGCTTTGAAGACGAATCGATGGCCTATAGCGCCTATACGTTCGGCGACCCCGCAACGACGGTCCCCCGCAGCTATCTGGGCGACCCTGCGAAGTTCCGGCTCGTGCACGGCGGGTCGGAGGTGTTCCATTCCCACCACCCGCACGGCGGCTCGATTCGCTGGCCGCGCAGCCCGCGCGCCATCGACGAAATGCCGTTGTGGCACGCCGCGAAGAACGGCCCGGTGAAGTACCCGGTGATCCGGACGAAATCCGACCGCGTCGACGTCGAGGTCATCGGCCCGTCCGAGACGATGGATTTGGAAACGGAGTGCGGATCCGGCCTGTGTCAGCAGCTGGCGGGGGATTTCCTGTTCCACTGCCACGTCGCCCATCATTACATTGCCGGCATGTGGGGCTATTGGCGTGTCTATAACACGCTGCAGCAAGGCGACCATCACAACGACGTGATGCCCGACCTGCGGGAATTGCCGGATCGCCAGGGCCGCATCAAACCGGGGATCACCTCCGATCAGCTGATCGGGAAGACCGTCGACTGGTTCGGGAAGCAATTCCGGATCGTGGAGAAAGGCAAGAGCGATTGGAAGGCGGATCCCGCGGTCGTAACCATCAAGGACTGGGTGGAAATGCAGCTGCCGCCGCAAGGCAAGCCCGGCCACACGGACGACGAGCGGAAACAGACGCTGTCCTACGATGCGACCGTGCTCGATTGGACGTGGCAGGGGAACCGTGCGATGACGGAGCGAGAAAATACCATCGCCAACCCCCGCTATCACTCGCCGAAGCCCGGCGAGCGGCTGCCGATCGTGTTCGAGGAGGCCACCGGCAAGATCGCCTGGCCGCATTTGAAGCCGCACTTCGGTCGGCGCGTCCCGTTCTCGCAACACCATAACCCCTCGCCGTGGCTCGACATGATTCACCTCGACGACGACGGGTTGCCGAGCTCCTATCCCGCCAAGCCCGGCGAGAACGGCCGGTGGAGCATGTGTCCGGAGAATGCCGGATCGAAGAATTACAACGTCCATTTCATTCAGACGCCGATGAAACTGGCCGACAAGCAAGGCGACACGCCGGCCATCGTGGACCGGGACGGGCTGATCTATGTCTTGCACGAAGAAGAGGCCCAGGTGCGCAAGAGCGACATCAAGTATCCGCTCGTCGTGCGCGCGAACATTTACGACTGCATCGATTGGATGCTGACCAGTGAATGGGAAGACGACGATCACATCAACTTCCAGTCGTCGAAGATCAACACGCACTGGCATTTCCTCCAGTTCGACAACCAATCGTCGGACGGCGTCATCACGGGGTTCTCCTACGAGCAGTCGGTCCGGCCGTTCACGATGATGGAAAAGAAGGTCAACAAGGGGCTGCCGGTGCCGATGAACACGGTGTTCATGAAGGCTGCCAAGAAAGGCGACCGCGTGATCACGGTGAAGAACGCCGCGCAGTATCATCCTAACGTGGAGCTGCTGATCGGCGCCGATAACGTCCAAGGCAACGAGGTCGGGCGGGTGAAGTCCATCAAGGGCAATCAGATCACCCTGTACCGGCCGCTGAAACACGCGCACCCCGTCAACGACATCGTGACCGTGGAATTCGTCCGCCAGCGGTTCTGGGTGGATTCCGACGTCGGGACCGTATTCTGGCACGACCACGCGCTGGGCCGGGTCACGTGGCCGCACGGCGGCTTCGGCACGATCATCATCGAGCCGGTCGGCTCGACCTACCATGATCCGAAGACGGGCAAACAGATCCGCAGCGGCCCCCTGGCCGATATCCGGACGGCCGAGCCGGTGGGGTATGGCGTCAACGGCAGCTTCCGGGAGCTGCTCGTGCAGCTCAACGACACGGTGCCGCATACGGTGAACATCGTGACGGAAGGCAATCCTCCTGGCCAACCGATCGAGGTGGCGCTCGAGGCGGGGAAGACGGTGTCGTTCCCGATGCCTGAGAACATCCCGATGACGCCGATGCCCTTCCTGAACGGAGGCACGCATACCACCGGGGGGGGGTTCAATTTCCACGCCGAGCCGATCTCGGGCCGGCTGGCGGCGAACCCCGATCCGTCGAAGCTGTTCAGCAGCGCGATTCACGGCGATCCCTATACGCCGATGGTGCGCGCGTATCTGGGCGACACGGTCGTGTTCCGCCTGCTCCAGACCATGGCAAACGAGACGATGGTGTGGACACTTGCCGGCCACACGTATTTGACGGAGCGCTACGCCGGTGACGCGAACCGGAAAAACTCGATCCACATCGGAATCGCCGAGCGCTACGATCTCGTCGTCCCGCAGGCGGGCGGACCGCGCCTCCAGCCCGGCGACTACATCCACTTCAACGGTCGCGCCTCGAAGTTTTCGGAGGGGGCCTGGAGCATCCTGCGGGTCCTCGATAAAGAGGTGCCCGATCTCCAAAAACTGCCGGCCGGCTACAGCCGACGCAACGAGATCCCGAAACCCCTGCCGGTCTGCCCGGCAGAGGCGCCGGTGAAAACCTTCAACGTGGTGGCGATGGATCATCCGGGAATGAAGCTGAATCCGAAAGCGCCGGATGCGATCGAGGTGGACTTCGAGCGGACGATCACGATGGTCAACCCCAACGCGAAGATCTACGCGTTGGAAGAGGACGCGTCCACGGTGGCGAGCGGCGCGCAGCCGATGCCGCTGACCTTGCGCGCCAACGTCGGGGATTGTCTCAAGATCAAGTTGACCAATCGGATGAAGGAGGGGCGCGCCTCGTTCTCCGCCATCGGGCTGGCGTTTGATCCCAAGGATTCACTCGGTGCGAACGTGGGGAATAATCCCGGCGACCAAACGGTCGCGCCGGGCGAGAGCCGCGTCTACACCTACTATGCGGACCCGTTCCTCGGCGAGACCGCCTCGCTGGTCTGGGATTGGGGCAACGTGATGATGAATCCTCGGAACGGTCTGTACGGCGCGGTGGTGATCGGGCCGAAGGGGGCGCAGTACCGCGATCCCAAGACCGGCGCCGACATTTCGATGAAGAACAGCTGGGTGGCCGACGTCATCGTGGACCGGACGATTCCGGGCTACGAACACCGCGTGAATTATCGCGATGTCGCGCTGTTCTTCCAGGACGAGGACAACATCATCGGCACGAGCTTCATGCCGTACGTGCAGAATACGGCAGGCTTGACGGCCGTCAACTACCGGGCGGAGCCGTATAAGTTCCGCCAGGACACCGGGTGTTCGCTCGGCAAGGTGTTCCAGCCCTGCGTGGTCGACAAGCCGGAAGATCCGGTGACGCCGATCATCGAGGCCCACGCGGGGGACCCCGTGCGGATTCACGTCTTCGGGGCGAGCAACGAGCAGAACGGCATGTTCAGCGTCGAACGCCACGAATGGCCCATCGAGCCGTTCATGCGCGGCGCCGACATGATCAGCCTCGTCGAATTCTCGGGCTCGGAGACCTTGGACGCCTTCATCCCCGCCGCAGGCGGTCCGTTCCGGCTGCCGGGAGATTATGTCTGGAGCAATCAACGGCTGCCCTACGCCCAATCCGGACAGTGGGGGTATCTCCGGGTGCTGCCTCCCGGAGACCAACGGATCAAGCCGCTAGCGTCTGGACCTATGGGCGCCCAGCAGGCGGGTCGGAACGTTCCGGGCGCCGTCGTGACAGTGTCGCAGCCGTAAGCGGCACTTCAAAAGCCGGGGGCGCTCGTTCCGCGGGCGCTCCCGGACCCTTCAATGTGTCTCTGCCTTCTTCCTTTTCAGCAGGGCATGCGCCTGTTCGGCGGTTTCCTTGATCAGAATGCCCATCTTGGGATGAGACGGTTCCACGTCGATGGGCCACTCATGATGCCGTAACCGCTCGGTGCATGTCGGACCGATGGAGCCCACCACGAGCGTCTTCAAGGCCCTCCGGAAGGGTTCGATCTGGGCCTGCTGCGCCAACACCTGCATCACGTGATCGACGTGCGCCGCGTTGGTCACGAGCAGCACGTGAACCTCCCCCGCCAAGATCCGGTCCAGCGCGCGATTCAGCGGCTCCAGATCGTGCGGTAAGGCCCAGCGATAGATCGGCACCGGAAACACCTCGGCACCCCGTGCCTGCAAGGCCTCCAGCAACTCGTGATTGGAGGCGCCGTATTCCTGGACCGCGACCCGAAGCCCTTTCACCGGGCGGTATTCGTCCAGGGTCGAAATCACATCGACCCAGGTGTTGGGTTCCGGCACGGTGAGGGTCGGTTGCAGACGATAGGCCTTGAGCGCGGCGACGGGCTTGGGCCCGCGGGCGACGATGACGGTCCGTCGCAGGGCCGCGACGATCGTGGACCAGGGATGTCGGGACTTCAACAGTTCGAACAGGGCCGTGGTGCCGACGCCGGTCAGCAGGATCAGCACGTCGACCCGGTCAGACGTGAGGCGGACGCCGAACTTCAAGGCCGCCGAGTTGTCCTCGAGCGGCACCTCCCGCAGCGCCGGTGTCACCAGCGGCATGCCGCCGTACCGCTCGATGAGGCGCGCCATCTCGGCCGCCATGCGCGACTCGAAGGCCGCCACCGTCAAACCATTGAAACCCGTGGTCTCGCTCATGACGGCGAATCCACCTTGGTCCTGGTGCCTTCTATTTCACGGCATCAGCGGCGCAGCGAAAGCCCGTAGATTCGTTCCGCATGGTCGGGTCGCTTTCCACGCGGGTGAAGATGCGCACGGTCGGGGTTTCGTTCTGCCAGCCCGACCCACGCAGGACGCGCTTGGTACCGGAGTCGGGACCTTTGGGATTTTTGGCTGGGCTCTTCTCGTAGTACCGAGGATCGTACCAATCGTTCACCCATTCCCACACGTTGCCTGCCATGTCATACACGCCGAAAGGGCTTTTCCCGGCTTCGTAACTGCCGACCGGCATCAGGGTTTTCTCGCCGATCCACTGCTGGTTGAAGTTCAAGTGTTTGTTGGTGGGCTCGACGTTGCCCCAGGGAAAGCGGCGGTCGGCCGTGCCTTTGGCGGCCTTTTCCCATTCCGCCTCCGTCGGCAGCCGCTTGCCCGCCCATCGGCAGTAGGCGTCGGCGTCGGCCCAGTCGACGTTGACCACCGGCCGCTCCGCCAGTGATTCGGTAATTTGGTCGCCCTGCCAGAGGTTGCGGGTCGGGTTCTTGGGGTTCTGGGGCACGCGGTGGCCCGTGGCCTTGACGAATTCGAAATAGCGGCCGTTGGTCACCTCGTACTTGTCGATGTAGAACGCGTCGAGATGCACCTCGTGCCGGGGATATTCGTCCCGGCCGCCGTCCCGGTCGCCCTGCGGGACGCCCATGGGAAACGTCCCGGCCGGGATGAGCACCATTGGGGCGCCGTCCTTTCCGGTGATCTCCGCCGGCGGTCCCGCCGCGAAGCACACGCCTGACACGCTCATCAACACGATCCCGCTCAGCACTCTCGCAAACAGCGTCATAAGCCCCTTCTCCTTTGTAGACGTCACCGCGGCGCCATCGTACCATACCACACAGGCGGGTTTTTCATTGACGCCTGGCTGCGCGGCTCCCTACTATACAAATTCCCGAACGCCTTCGTGGCGGCATGACGCACCATGACGACTCCCCTCCATCGAGGACTCCGCCATTTGGCGCTGCGCGTGACCAATCTTCCCGCCTCCCGGCGGTTTTACGAGCAGCTGCTCGGGATGAAGGTGGTGTGGGAGCCTGATCTGCAGAACGTGTACTTCAGCTCGGGCTCCGACAACCTCGCGTTGCATCAAATCGACCCAGCCGAGCTTGACGACTACCGCACGGCCGCAGGCCAGTTTCTTGACCATGTCGGGGTCATCGTTCCCTCGCCCCGTGCGGTCGACGAGCTGTTCAGCGCCGTGGCGTCGAACATCGATTCGCTGGGAGGCAGGATCGTCCAACCACCGAAGCAGCATCGGGACGGAAGTTATTCCTTTTATTTCTCCGATCCAGACGGCAACGTCATTCAGGCGTTGTACGAACCGACCATCAGCGCCCTGGAGTGGACCCCTCGGGCATCGACGCGACCATGACCGTGTGGGACCGCTTGCCGCGTGAGCAGTATCTGAGCCTCGCACCCTGGTGCTGGGTGCAGTTGGAAAGCGCGGAGCCTCCCGGCCCGTTTCCTTTCGTCGCCGGCGTTGCGCCGGAGGTGGTGGCCAGCCTGCACGAGGCCCACACCCTGTTGTCGAGCGCCATCGATACGGCCATCAGCGACGTCTTCTCCAAGCGCGCGCCGTTGGATGATCCCCGCCGGCAACAGCGGCTCGAAGCCGCCTACGAGGAACTGGTCAATTCCCGGCCGTATCTGCGTCAGCACATCACCTGCGGCCGACGACCCGACGGGACGTTTCAATGGGAGTTTCCCGCCGATCCGACCAAATCGGCCCCGGTGACCAACGGCGGACTGCGGATTTTTCATTCCGTCAAACGGCAGGCCATTCCGATCGGGTTCGACCAGCGGCCGCTCGGCCCGCTGGTCGGCAAGGTGCTCGGCATGCTGGATGGCACGCGCCGCGTAGAGGAGTTGAAAACCGTCGTGCAAACCGCACCGCGGGACGCCCAACCGGTGTTGACGAAGCTCGTTGAATCCCTACACCACTATGACTGCTTGGTGAGCGCGCCGCAGGCCAGGATCCGGGACCATTGGTTCACCGTCGTCCGCGATCAGGACTTGGTGCATCTCGGCCACGCGGCCTTGCTGTACCGGCAGCGAGACCAGGTGTTGCTGTTCGATCCCTGGCTGCTGCCATGGTTTGCCGAGTCGTCCCTCCCGTCGCTGTGGGGCTCTTTGCTGCCCAAACCGGCGGCCGTCTTCCTGACGCACGATCACGACGATCACGTCGATCCCCGGACCCTGCTCCATCTGCCGAAGGAGACCCCCATCATCGTGCCGAGCCGGCGCAACCGCAAACAGCTGTATTACGATTATCTGTCCCTGCTGCGCGAGCTGGGCTTCGGCCGAATCGTCGAGCTGGCGCATGGCGAGAGCTGGCCGTTCGAGGGTGGAGCGGTCGTGTCGGTGCCGTTTTACGGCGAAGATCCCTGCGATCTCCACATGCCGCGCAACTGCTATCTCATCACGGACCGCGGACACAACATCCTCGTTCATGCGGACAGCGGCCCGACGAACGACGGTCGGTCCGCGCTGAAGGACGGCGTCATCCGCAAATTGGCGGACCAGTTCGGCCCTATTCCGTTGGTCCTCGCCTCGCAGCAGCAGCTCTTGGAGCTGCGAAGCCATGCCGCGCATGCGCCCCTGTCGCATCCCGGCAAGTGGCTGGACGTGGGGGAAAACGGCTATCTCACGAACGCCTATCTCGCTGAGCTCTGCGCCGAGGCGCGGGCACGGCTGTTCATCTCTTATGCGACGGGCGGCGCCGATTGGTATCCCGATCACCTGTCGTTCATGTTCAGTCGCCGGAATCCGGCCAGGACCGCCTTGCTGACGGCCCATTGGGAGCCGCCGGAAAAGTTGAGAGGGCTTCTGGAATCACAGGGGTGCGGGTATCATTGCGCCAAGGCGCTGGACGTGTATCGGCCGTGTGGCGACGGCCGGCTGGACGTCGTGGCGACGGGTGAGACGCTCTCCCCGCTCGCCTTGTATCGAGTGGATCACGGAGATCCCCCGTTTATGAAACCAAGCGGCCGCGCATAGGAGGGGAAGGAGCGGGCATGGGATCGCAGGCACCGATTCTTGTCACCGGCGCAGCCGGCTTTATCGGGTTTCACGTCGCCCAGCGGCTCCTGGACCGAGGCGAGGAGGTCGTGGGATTGGACAATCTCAACGACTACTATGACGTTCGCCTGAAACAGGCCAGGCTGGCTCAGTTGACCGCAAGGCCGGCATTCCGGTTCATCAAGCTCGATCTGGCGAATCGCAACGGCATGAAGGAGTTGTTCGCGGATCAGCCGCTGAGTGGTGTCGTGCATCTGGCCGCGCAGGCCGGGGTCCGGTACTCCCTGGTGAATCCGCACGCCTACACAGAAAGCAACATTGAAGGCTTCCTGAACATTTTGGAAGGCTGCCGGCACGCGAAGGTCAGGCACCTGGTCTACGCGTCCTCCAGTTCAGTCTACGGCGGCAATACCCATATGCCGTTCTCAGTCCACGACAATGTGGACCATCCCGTCTCGCTCTATGCGGCCAGCAAGAAGGCGAATGAGCTGATGGCGCATTGCTACGCGCATTTGTACGGCCTGCCCTGCACCGGTCTGCGCTTTTTCACGGTGTACGGCCCCTGGGGCCGCCCCGACATGGCTTTGTTCATCTTCACGAAGGCCATCTTGGAAGGAAAGCCGATCGACGTCTTCAATCACGGCAAGATGAAGCGCGACTTCACGTACATTGACGACATTGTGGAGGGCGTCGTGCGGACGCTGGACCGCCCCGCCGCGCCGAATCCTGCCTGGTCCGGCGAGAAGCCTGATCCGGGAACGAGCGCGGCGCCGGCGCGGGTCTATAATATCGGCAACCATCAGCCGGTGGAGCTGCTGTATTTCATCGAGGTCCTGGAAAAGGCGCTCGGCAAAAAGGCAGAGAAGCGATTGATGCCGCTTCAGCCCGGAGACGTGCCGGCCACCTATGCCGATATCGAGGATCTCTCGCGAGACGTCGGGTTCAGGCCGGCCACGCCGGTCGAGGAGGGGATTCCCCGCTTCGTGGCATGGTACCGCGATTTTTATAAGGTCTGACGGAGCCGGACCCGGCAAAAAGAAAAGCGCCGGGCCGCATCACCCCGACGCTTTTGCGCGGACTGGCGAGTGCTTACTGGCAGCCCACCGGAACGAATCCCGTCCCGAACAACCGCGACAGCGCAATGTACCGAGCATTGTCATAGAACGAAAAGCTCGGCCCCCGCTGATTCCGCCCGGTGACATCGCCCCCGTAAGAAGGATCGGAACCGAAGTAGAACCCGCCGCGCGTCTTCTGCACGAGATGCATCCATTCCGAATAGAGCGCGCAGACTTCATCCTGCACGGCTCCTGATGGGGCGATGCTGGCGCGCCACTCTCGCGCCCAATCGGGCACCGACTGCGCCTCGTGAGCCGAGGGCGCTCCGGGAGCGGCCTGATAACGGGGAGCGGCCGAAACCGTATGCGGAATAGTGGGCATGTGTTCGATGTCCGGGACGACGGACAAGGGCTTGAGGATCATCGCCCGGCAACCGGATTTTTCTTTATTGGTGTACAGCGGCGTGCCGTCGGCCTGGGGGCATTCCCACGTGGACGTCGGTTCTCCGCTGAGGGGGGGCGAATCGGCCGAAGCGGTCACAGGAACAAGCACCGCAAGGGCGGCGGCGGTCAAGACATGAAAAGCAGTGAGCCGCATTGGGGCACCTCCATGCTGTGTGGACGATCCCGTGGGACCATCGCCCCATGGTCGTTTGCGTCAGTGATCTCACCCTACGCAATGCCCATTTTGCTAGTCTATGCCTCTTTGGAGGGGGAAATCCATACTGGGAGCGGCTTTGAGCCCTGCTGAGCGCGCTTCGACGAGGCGCGCGATGGCGAGTGGTTGCTGCGCCTCCAGAGCGGGCAGCACCAGATCGGCATCGGTTAATTCCTTCGCATGATACGTGGTCGACAACGCGACGACCTTCATGCCGGCGGCACGAGCGGCACGGATGCCAGCTTGGCTGTCTTCGATGACCAGACAGTCGGCCGGCTCCAACGCCCGTTTCGTTTCCGGCCGCTCGTTCAAGCACTGCAAGGCGAGACGATAGATCGCCGGATCCGGTTTGCCGATTGGGCAATCGTCGGCCGATAGCACGAGTTCGAAGGCGGCTGCGATCGGCGTCTGCCCCAAGACGCGATGGATTTGTGCTCGCCTTCCCCCCGAAACCACCGCCAGACGAAAGTGCCGGCTGGCCTCGGTGACGAAGTCCACGACGCCCGGGAACAGGGGCGGAACCTGCTGCGCCGTGTCGCTGGCAAAGAGCTCGGCTTTCCGATCCATGATGGCGCGGAGCAGACCGACATCACACCGGCCGGCGCGCGCCTCCATGAGCAACGACGCGCAGGTCCGCTCGTCCATCCCAAGATAGCCGCGATAGTACTCCTCGGACGTAATCGAGAAGCCGAACTCCTGCAGCGCCCGCTGGAAGCAACGGAAATGAGACGTTTCGTCGTCGGCAAGGACGCCGTTGAAATCGAACAGGATGGCGTTCAGCATCGGAATCCAGGGCCGGCACTGTACCGAAGAATCGAAGGCACGACAAGCAGCTTTGCCTTGTCGCTCGTGGCGGCCTCAGGTATCCTGCGTAGGCGACCGATCAACCTGTTCGTCCGCTTGGGCCGTCGCGTGGCGCAATGCAGGCCTGCACCGTCCGGCCGTCCCAGCCGTCGCGGCATGCCGCGTGGATGTTGCCTCACAGGCTGACCGGCCGCACACTCTTATGACCGACCACAGCGTCCTGAGCAACCTGCTGGTGATCTTCACGGTGTCCATCGCCGTGGTGTTCGCCTTCCAGCAGCTCCGCCTGCCTTCGATCGCAGGATTTCTCGTCGCGGGCGCCCTCATCGGGCCGCATGGATTCAATCTCGTATCGGATATCCCCACGGTCCAAACCTTGGCGGAAATCGGCGTGGTGCTGCTGTTGTTCACCATCGGGATCGAATTTTCCCTGGTGCAACTTGCCTCCCTTCGTCGCCTCCTGTTTATCGCCGCGCCGATTCAAGTCGGGGGCGTCATTGCCATCGTGGCGCTGGCCGCGGCGGGCGCCGGCCTGACCTGGTCCGAGGCGGTGTTCTGGGGGTTCCTGCTCTCGTTGAGCAGCACGGCGATCGTCTTGAAATCGCTGGCGGCAAGCGGCGAAACCGACTCCATCCACGGCCGCGCCGCCATCGGCATCTTGGTGTTTCAAGACTTGGCCGTCGTGCCGATGATCCTGCTGACGCCCATTCTCGCGAGCCCGAATGGAGGCGGCGCCCTGTCGATCCTGGCGACGCTCGGCAAGTCGGCCGTCGTGGTGGGCCTCGTGGTCGCCGGAGCGTGGCATGCCGTGCCCCGATTTCTCGAACATATCGTCCGGAGCCGCAGCCGCGAGTTGTTCCTGCTGACCGTCATCGTCCTGTGCCTCGGCATCGCGTGGCTCACGTCGCTGGGCGGATTGTCCCTGGCGCTGGGCGCCTTCATCGCCGGACTGGTCATCTCCGAGTCGGAGTACAGCCATCAGGCGATGGCCGAGATCCTGCCGTTTCGCGACAGCTTCAACAGCCTGTTCTTCGTGTCCATCGGGATCCTGATGGACTGGCATGTCCTGGTGCAGTATCCCATCATGGTGACCGCGTTACTGGGTGCGGTTCTGGTCGTCAAGTTCCTCGCCGGAGCCGGGGCCGTGCTCGCGGTCGCCGGGCCTCCCAGGGCGGCGGTCATGGCCGGCATTGCGCTGGCCCAGGTGGGGGAGTTCAGTTTCATTCTGGCCGACGTGGGCCAGGAGCACGGTCTTCTGTCCGGCACGCCGTACCAGATCTTTCTTGCCGTGTCGGTCTGCTCGATGATCATTACGCCGCTGTTGATGCAGTGGTCTCCGCACGTCGCCCGGCGGGTGGAAGCGGTGCAACGCGTGCATCGCTGGTTTCCCGCCCGAACGACGGCGCACGTCTTGGAGTCTGAGGGCCGGCATCTCCGCATCAAAGACCACGTCATCATCGTGGGGTACGGACTGAACGGGCGCAATCTTGCCCGCGTGCTGGAGGAGACGGAGGTGCCGTTCGTGGCGTTGGATTTGGACGGCGATATCGTGCGCCGGGAAGCGGCGCACGGCGTGCCGATCTACTACGGCGATGCGACGAATCCGCACGTGCTCCGCCATGCCAAGATCGAAGACGCCAAGGTCCTGGTCGTGGCCATTTCAGATCCGTTCATGGCGCGCCGCACGGTCCAGGTTGCACGTGGCCTGAACCCGAAAATCCACATCGTCGTCAGAACCCGTTACCTTCGAGAATTGGAGGAATTGCATCAATTGGGAGCGGACGACGTCGTACCGGAGGAGTTCGAAACGTCCATCGAAATCTTTGCGCTGGTCCTGCGCACGTACAACATGCCCCAGGAGTTTGTGATGAGAAAGGCGGAACAGATTCGGCGAGAGGGCTACGCGCTCCTCCGGCGGAGCGAACTCCCCGAGCTGGCGCACCATCTTCGGGGTGGAACCCTGAGCGACGTGGAGGTAGAAACCTGCCGCATCGAAGAGGATTCTCCCGCGGTGGGGAAGTCCCTTGCGCAGCTCGCCGTTCGGCCGCGGACCGGTGCGTCGGTTATCGCCTGGACTCGAGGCGGCGTGACGCAGTCCAATCCGTCGGAAAAGACGAGGCTGCTGGCGGGCGACATCATCGTGCTGTTGGGAAGCCGTGATCAGATCCGCCGGGCCATGGGGCTTCTCCTCCCCTCCGAGGAGCGGCCCTGATACCGGCTGCGGTGGGCACCCCTCCGTCCGCGCTCGCGCGGCCTAACTGCGCCAGCGCAGCGTCACCGGCTCCTTGAGGGGGTGTTCGAGCGGTTGCCCTGACTGCATCGAAGCGAGATAGGCGGCTTTGAGCTTGTAATACCACCGGGCCGGCATGTCGGCATCGCCGAGAAACATGGATGGAGGCCGATGCTGCAGGCCCACGGCCAGCCGTTTCATCGCCCGCTCGTCCTGCTTGAGGAACATGCGCGTCAGCGATCGGAAGAGGAAGTT
Organism: Nitrospiraceae bacterium; assembly: GCA_040255845.1. Classification (GTDB taxonomy): domain Bacteria; phylum Nitrospirota; class Nitrospiria; order Nitrospirales; family Nitrospiraceae; genus Nitrospira_D. Next base: position 14,568 of record JBDZVU010000073.1, read on the forward strand.
GCCGAATGGGACCCAATTCAAGCCGAACCAGAGGGCGCTGAAGTCGATGCGGCATTCCATGTCGCTGATGGGCGTCGCCATCAGCCGGTTCGCGACCCAGAAGCGGCCGCACTGCATGAGCTCGACGCGCTGGTTCGGAAGGATAAAGTCGATCGTGGTCGTCAGTGGGCCGCCGTACAGCCGCTGCAGCCAGTGGAAGGGTCCGCTGTTCTTTGCCGGTTGGTGGGTCACCATGCGAAAGCCGTACGGAATCGGCTCATAGGTTTTAATCTTTTCGTGCATCCGGGACTCGCTGCGCCACCACGAGTGCACGTATGGGCCATGGACGGGATCGATCAATCCGATGATGCCGTCGTCCGGCGTGCAGGGGTAGGTCAGGGAAATATGAAAGTCCTGCTGCGGCGCCGAGGGCAGCGGCAAGCGCGGCAAGGGCGGCAGCGGAACCTCGCGGCCGCGTTCGTCGGGGATGTAGATCCAGATCATGCCCTCGGTTTCGTCCACCGGATAAGTGGCGAGGCCGACTTTGTCGGTCTGCAGCGGATCGTCCTGGACCAGGGCGGGAATCCGTCGACACCGGCCGGTCATGTCGAACTGCCACCCATGATAGGGGCATTCTACTCGCTCCCCGTCGAACCGGCCGAAGGACAGCGGCATGCCGCGGTGAGGGCAGATATCCCGCATCGCCGCCAGCCGCCCGACACGGTCTCGGCACAAGACGATGGGCAGCCCGAGCATCGTGAGGGCGCGCATCGCACCATCATGGAGCTTTTCGCTTGGAATGGCGGGATACCAGAATCCCAGCAGGGGTGTCGCCTTGCCCGAAGCGCTTTCGACCGCGGACAGCACCTTCATGAGATGGGAAGGAAGAGGCACGGGCTCATGATGAAGCCGACTATAGTCCTCGACCGAGATGAGGTCAAGCAAAGCCCCGTCTCCGCGCTCCGGCTGCTTCCTTGACTCTCCAAACAACCCCATACTATTCTGTCTCGTCGCATGAAACGTGGGGTTTTTGCCGCATTGAGGTGAATGCCATGCACGCCACACACATCGAGCCGGCGACTACGCTTGCCCACCTGCAAGAAACTAAGCCGGATAAGGTGACCATCGTCCTGCTCAGTGGGGACTTGGATCGCGCGATGGCCGCCTTCATCATCGCAACCGGCGCGGCGGCCATGGGGATGCAGGTGACGATGTTTTTTACCTTTTGGGGCCTCAACACGATCAGACGGAAAGGCGCTTCGAGTTCCGCCAAGGATTGGCTGCGCCGGATGTTCGGTCTGCTGAACAAGGGGGGAGCGGACTCGCTGCCGTTGTCCCGGTTCCATTTCGGCGGGCTGGGTACCAAGATGATGCAGAAAGTCATGAGGCAAAATCGGATGCCCGGCGTGCCGGAGCTCATGCAGACGGCTATGGATCTCGGCGTACGGTTTATCGCCTGCACGACGACGATGGGGCTCATGGGCATCACCAAGGACACCTTGATCGACGGGATCGACCAGTTCGCCGGTGTGACGACGTACCTCGCCGAAGCCAAGCAGGGCAGCGTGAATTTGTTTATCTAGTTGTCGGTTTATTTGGTGTGTCCCGGATAAACCGATCACCAAGACGAATCAAACGAACAGGATGGGGATGCAAGCCGATATCAAGCTCGACACGCTTGGGTACTTCTGCCCAATGCCGATTATATTAACCTCGAAAAAAATCAAAGAACTGTCCTTGGGCCAGGTCTTGGAAGTGGTGTCCGACGATGAGGGCATCAAAAAGGACATGCCGGCGTGGTGCGAAACCACCGGCCACCAGATGTTGGGCCTGGAAGAGGAAGAGGCGAAGTCCGGCCGCATCTACAAAGCGTTTGTGAAAAAGACCAAATAGGACATTCGACCAGCCGGATGAGCCTATTCGACCTGAGGCCGGAAGGGATCGACGCTCCTTCCGGCTTTTTTCTTTCGCGGGGCCGATCTCTCCGATGACTCCCCTCGTCGAATGCGTGCCGAATTTCAGCGAGGGCCGTGATCCAGGCGTCGTCCAGGCGCTCCTTGCGGCCGTGCGGTCCGTGACCGGCGTGTGGGTGTTGGACCACTCGATGGACGCCGACCATCATCGTGCGGTCGTGACTTTCATCGGGCCTCCCGAGGC
>JBDZVU010000074.1:0-3798 GCA_040255845.1 Nitrospiraceae bacterium
CGAAATCGAAAAGGCATTGGCCGCCGGAGGCGGGAGCGGGGAAGCCGACGCGGGCCTCAGCCGGCGTCTCTTCGGCGCCTTCCTCACCTGGCTCCAGGAGAAGCGCCACGAAGTCTTCGTCGTCGCGACCGCCAACCAACTGTCCTCCTTGCCGCCCGAACTCCTGCGCAAAGGCCGGTTCGACGAGATTTTTTTCGTCGATCTTCCTGACGAAGACGAACGCGCCGCCATTTGGACCATTCATCTCCGCCTCCGCAAGCAGGACGTCGCCCAGTTCGATCTCCCCAAGATCGTCAGCGCGAGCGACGGCTTCAGCGGCTCGGAAATCGAGCAGGCGGTGGTCTCCTCGCTGTACCGGGCGCTGCACGCCCGCGCGCCGCTCTCGACCGATCTGGTGATCGAAGAGTTGGCCCATACCATCCCGCTCTCCGTGACGCGGCACGAAGACATCGACCAACTGCGGAGCATGGCGGAGGGCCGGTTCGTGAATGTCCGGTGAGCCCATGAAGCTGCTGTTCATTCTCACGACGGTCGCCTTGGCTACGCTGGTGGGATGTGCAACCGAGTCCACAGCGCCGGTTCCAGGCTCTCAGAGCCCGATGGGCCGCTGCTGCACGCCGGGCCATCCGACACCGAACCGTGCGGACGTCGTGCGGACCGCCGCCAGCCTCGTCGGCGCGACCACCGTCGACAGCCAGGGACGGCGGATCGCCTATGACTGCGCCGGGGTGACGCGGGCCATCTACCTGCGGCACGGCATCGATCTCTACGACAGCGGCCCGTCCGACACGAAGGCGAACGGTGTGCGCCTCATTTATACCCACATCCGCCGTCATGGCACGCTGCATCAAGGACCCGTGGTGCATCCCGGCGACCTGGTGTTTTTCGACAACACGTGGGACCTCAACGGCGACGGACAATTCAACGACCCGTTGACCCACGTCGGGGTGGTCGAGCGTGTCGAACGCGATGGCACCATCGTCTTCATCAGCCGGGTGGCCGACGCGGTCGCGCGGTACCGCATGAATCTTGCGCTCCCGCACGTGCACAAGACCGCGGACGGCCGCGTGCTCAACGACTATATGCGGCGAAAACTCGCGACCGACCCCGATCGGCGCGGCTATCTCACGGGTGAATTGTTTGCGTTCTTCGGCACCAGACTGCGCTCGTAGTTATGAAGGGAGGATGAGGAGGCTCACGACACACGGCGGGTGATCCATCCCTGCGGCACGTTCATTCGTCTTCATGCCCGGACACGATGTCCGGTTCGATTGCGACCGAAACCGCAACCCAAGGAGGGGACATGGGACAAACCGCCGCCTATTGCAGTGACTGCTACAACAAAACCGCGCGTACCGAAGATGCCGCGGTCAAGGCCGCCGAAAGCGAGGGCAAGGTGCCCATGACCAAACAGGGCCCGTGCTCAAAGTGCGGCAAAGCCACGACGGTCTTGTACTACGAATAGGACCGGCCGTCGCCGGATATCCCCCTGCCGCCGACTATGGCGGCTGGTCTGCTCCAGCATCATCGCACCGGCCGTCGGGTCGTGTGTAGCGGCAGCCTCTGACTTCGCCGGCAACGCTGCCGGTGCGAGGATGCCTTCTCTGCTCTCACCCCTCGATGTCGCGCCGGGGCGAGACGCGCCGGCCGCTACAGATCCCAGCAGATGAGCCGATAGGAAGAGTGGCGCGTGATCGCCTGCTGGTTACCCCAGGCCACCATTTTGAAAATGTTTTGCTACAATTAATCCATGGCGATATCGAGACAGCTTCGCAAAGAGCGCACCGGCCCCTTGCGGGACACGCTGAATAATGTTCGACAAGGCTTGCTGGGCCTGCACAAGGCGCTGATCGTGGCGGAACAGCTCACGTTCGAGCGGATCTACGGACGGGTCGATTCCACAGGGCAGTTGCTGCAGCTGGTCATGAACGATCCGTGGTTTACGTGGCTCCATCCGCTGTCCAATATGGTCGTCCGCATCGACGAACTGCTTGACGGAGATGAGGAGGTGACGACCGAGGACGTGGCGGTCCTCCTGACCGAGATCCGTGCATTGATCAGGCCCTCCGAAGACGGAGACGGTTTCGAGCGAAGTTACTACGAGGCCTTGCAGCGGGCTCCGGACGTGGTGATGGCCCACTGTGAGATGAAGAAGCTGCTGACCCTTCCGGCCCTCTGAGGCTGATCGTTCGAAGAGGCCGGCGGTCCGTACGGCCGCCGGCCTCGTGCTCGTGGCTATTCCGCCTGCTTTCCCCGTGCTTTGTCCCGCCCGTGCTTGCCATGGTCGCCGGCTGCTTCGTCGGCGCGGTCCAGCCCGTGCTTCTTGCCTCCTTTTTTGCCGTGACCGTGCTTCTTGCCCTTTGCTTTTTTGCCTTTTCCTTTTCCCTTTTCAGGCTCCATTGATTCCTCTGGCTCTGGCGCCTTCGGCGCTTCAGCCGATGGGGCTGGAGCCGGTGCGGAAGCCGGCGCTTCCAAGGCGGGCGCCGGAGCTGTCTCCTGAGCCAGCACTGGGGACAGGACGATCAACACCGCGGCGGCAGTCATCGCTGACACTACTTTCTTCATTCAATCCTCCCGGTTGTAGGTGACGGAACGACCGTGCAGGCCAGGCGAAGCCGGACCGGCAGCGGGCTGGTGTACCATATTTTTAGTTAGTGTCGCTACGGTTTCATCAGACCTACAGCGGCCGCCGGAAGAGAAGCCAACGGGCCCAGTTGACACACCTCTCTTCTTCTGGGGTGAGATGGCGTCCGCGGAAGTGCGGCGAACACGCGACGCGGCGGGCTGTTGGCGGACTATTTCTGAGCGGTGGGTGAAGCGGTCTGCTGAAACGCCCAGGAGGGACCATCCGGCGAATACGGGACATACGCCGGAACCAAAAGACGTTGCCCTTCCACGCCGGTGGCAAAGGAGACAAAGGCCTCGGTTAGCGGATCAGGCGATGTCGCGGTCAACAACAGTACCGGGCGGCGGAGCTTGTAGGCCCCGCTCTTGAGGGTGGGGTGACCGGGCTCCACCTTATCGACAGTCAGAATGCGAATGGGAATGCCGTCTTCCTGCGCCTTGAGTGCCGCCGACAAGGAGAGGTAACTGATGGCACGATCGCGCCCGGATACGGCGCGAAGGGTTTTCTCGTCCGTTCTCACCGGCTTTCCGGCAGGGCGCCACGCGTCAAGCCCCAACGACCGTTCCAGGCCGATCTGTAGATTATCTTCCGGAGCGCGCGGAACCACCTCGATCGTCTGGTCCGCTCCATCCAAATCGGACCACCGGGTGATCTTTCCGGTCAGGAGATCCTTCACCTGCTCGGCGGTTACTTCGCTGATGGGGTTAGCAAAATTGACGATGACCGCGATGCCTTCCCAGGCCAGCGGCACGGTTCGGAGGTTACGATCCTCGTGATCGGTTACCGCGACATGCGCGTCCCCGTTCTTCACCAGTTCGATCGCCTTGACCGTCCGGTCCCATTGAAAATCTATCGCCGTCCCCGGATGCTGCTTTTCAAACGCCCGCCCGATCTCCTGCAAGACCGGCAGTTCGGGGCCGTACCCTGCCACGACGATGCGGCCGGTGCCGCCCGCCACCGCGTTGGTCGTCCCGGAAAGACACCAGACCGTGGCAAGGGCCAACATTATGATTCCGCGAAGCCTGTGAATGGATCCTCTCATGGCGCTACTGTAATTGTATCCGATGGAATCAATTTGTTGGAGGGGGAGGAGCAGGGAAGGATTCGCCCCTAGACAATTTGCTCGCAGGGCCAGCTGAACACCCGTATGGAAGGTTTTTGCCATCCGGGGG
>JBDZVU010000074.1:3898-10596 GCA_040255845.1 Nitrospiraceae bacterium
ATTTGCTCGCAGGGCCAGCTGAACACCCGTATGGAAGGTTTTTGCCATCCGGGGGTTTCGGCGGTCTGCTGATACCAGCCCTTCACCGCCGCTGTCAGCCGGTTCATCCTGGTCTCGTCCAGCGACACGAGAATGACGGAATTGGTCCCGGGATAGAAGGAGAGTCCCTCGGCCGGTCCTGTTTGGCCGTACCCGACGGTCTCATTGACCTCGGTGAAGGCATGGATGCCGCACTGATGCAGGACCTCATGCACCCGTTCCTTGAGCGACGAGCGAAAAACCAGCATGACCATTCGCATGGTGTGCCCCTACAGTCGTCCTTCGTCCAACTCGATGACATCGGCCCACGTCGTCACGGCCGGCAGTGCGGCGAGATCGACGCCGCGTTTGGCCGCAATCTCGAGCAGCCGGCCCTCAAATCGCTGCTTCGCCGCTTCGTCTTTCGGTCCGGACGCGAGCAGCGCCCGTGAAAAGAGACGAATTTCAGCGCCGCTCACGGGTTTCCCATGGGCCTGAATCCAGGCCAGCAATTCCTCGTCAGTTCCGCCGGCCAACACCCGCTGCTCGAAGGCTTTGGCGTCGATGCCCAGGAAATCGATCAGGTGTTTGTCAAAGCCAACCGTCATGTAGTTGTAATCCTGTATATACCCGGCATGACGCAGGCGGATTTTGTCGATGAAACGAGCCAGATGGGCGATGCCGCCGACGCGCAGTTTAGGGCTGCGGGGATACTCTGCTTTCACCATAGGGACGGACCATTCATGTACGGCGGAACGATACAGATGTCGCGGGCGAAGCACAAGGACCGGCCCTAGGCCGCCTCTCGCTGCTCGCTTACCAGTTCGGTCAGACGCCGGGCGTTAGTTGGGGCGTGGCCGTCTGCGTCGTTATTGAAGTAGGCGTAGACGTCGATGCCGTTGTTTGCCAGCCGCTCGATAAACGCCGCCTCTTCCCGCAGTTCACCATCCGTATAGAAGGGCGCTTCGCGCGGCGTGCGTCCGTGGTAGCGAAGATACGCGAAATCGGTCGTCACGACATTGTGGCGAGGGCGCGTCGCGCTGTCGGCAATACAGAGCGCTGCCCCGAATCGTGTGAGCAGCCGGTAGGTCTCGTCGATAAACCAGGAGCCGTGGCGAAACTCGAAGGCCAGGCGCACGGAGTGCGGCAGTTCGGACGTCAACGCGAGGAACTGGTCCAGCCGGCGATGATCGGCCTGAAACGTGGGAGGCAACTGGACGAGAATCGGCCCGAGATGCGGGCCTAAGTGCAGCGCCGAGGTTCGAACTAATCCGCTCCAGTAAGGTTCGACTTGCCCAAGCCTCGCCAGATGGGTCACGATCCGATTCGCTTTGAGGGTAAAGAGAAAATACGGCGGGACCACAGCCGCCCACGTCCGAAGCGTCTGCTCGGACGGCACATGGTAGTAGGAGTAGTTCACCTCCGTCGTCGGAAAGCGATCGGCATAGAAACTAAGCCGCTGCCTGTCCGGCAACGTCGGCGGGTAAAAACACCCCTTCCAACCGCCGTACGCCCACCCAGATGTGCCGATCACAACACGGGCCACAAACCATATTCTACGGGAGTGTCGATGAGAATAATGCGAGGTAGAAGAACAGGCTGCGCGTGACGGGTCAGGACCGGGCCTGTTTGGCGGACCGTCCGGCACGGAGGTATTTATCGATCCCCGCCGCCATCTTGCGACCTTCCGCGATGGCCCAGACGATGAGCGAAGCGCCGCGCTTGGTGTCGCCGCCGGCGAAGACGCCGTCGAGGTTGGTCATGAAGTTCTCGTCCACCTTGACGGCCCCGCGCGCATCGTACGCCACCCCCAGACTGTCCAGCAGCCCACTCTTGACCGGGCCGGTGAACCCCATGGCGAGGAGCACCAAATCCACGTCCATCTCAAACTCAGTGTTGGGCACCGGCACGAATTTGCCGTTTTCGAATTTCACCCGATGCGCATGGAGCTTCGTCACGTGGCCGTTGTGGCCGGTGAACTTCGTGGTGGACACGCTCCACTGGCGGTCGCATCCTTCTTCGTGCGCGTGAGACGTGCGCAGCTGCATCGGCCAGAGCGGCCAGGGGGTCGAGGGCGCCCGCTGGGGAGGCGGCTCAGGCAGGAGCTCGAATTGGTGAGCTTCGACGCAGCCTTGGCGATGAGCGGTCCCCAAGCAATCGGAGCCGGTGTCACCGCCTCCGATGATGACGACCCGCTTGCCCTTCGCGGTAATGGGCTCCTCGGTCACCGGAATGCCGGCCGTCCGTTTGTTCTGCTGCGTGAGATACTCCATGGCCAAGTGGACGCCTTTGAGTTCCCGCCCGGGAACCGGGAGCTCCCGCGCCTGCTCGGCCCCGAGCGTGAGCCCGACGGCGTCGAACTGCGCGCGCAGCTCCTCTCCGCTGATGTCGCGGCCCACCATCACGCCGGTCCGGAACGTCACGCCCTCTGCCTTCATTTGCTCGAGGCGCCGGTCGATGACCCACTTTTCCATCTTGAAATCGGGAATGCCGTAACGCAGCAGGCCGCCGATCCGGTCGGCCTTCTCGAAGAGCGTCACTCTGTGCCCGGCCCGGGCAAGCTGCTGGGCCGCGGCCAGCCCCGCGGGGCCCGACCCCACGATGGCCACCGCCTTGCCGGTCTTGGTCACGGGCAGAACGGGCTCGACCAAGCCTTCGTTGAACCCGCGGTCGATGATGTTCCATTCGATGACGCGGATGGACACAGGATCTTCGTTGATGCCGAGGACGCACGCGCCCTCGCAGGGGGCTGGACACAGCCGGCCGGTGAACTCCGGGAAATTATTCGTGGTGTGCAGCACCTTCAGCGCGTCTTTCCACCGCCCCCGGTACACCAGATCATTCCACTCGGGAATCAAATTGACCACCGGACAACCGGTCGACCCTTGGCAGAACGGCACGCCGCAGTCCATGCACCGGGCCCCCTGCATCTTGAGCTTCTCTTCGGAGATGGGTTCATACATCTCCTTCCAGTCAAGCACGCGCAACTCGACGGGCTTGCGCTTGGGGCCCTCGCGGGCATATTTCATGAAGCCTTTTGGATCACCCATTTCTTGGACTCAGCTCTAACTTGAGGCTCAGGCTCGCCTGAGCCTTAACCTCCACGTTCACTAGTGGACGGCGCTGGCCTTTCGCTTGCGCTCCTCCAGGACGCGCTTGTAATCCACCGGCATCACCTTCACGAATTTCGGCACCATCGTATCCCACGCATCCAGGATGCGCTTGGCGTTTCGGCTCCCGGTCTGCATGAAATGTGCAGTGACCATTTCGTGCAGCAATTTCTTGTCCTCGCCGGACGACACTTTCTCCAGTTCCACCATCCCCAGATTGCAGCGGGACTGGAACTTGTCGAACTCGTCGAGCACAAACGCCACGCCGCCCGACATCCCGGCGGCAAAATTGCGCCCGGTGCGGCCCAATACCACGACGACGCCGCCGGTCATATACTCGCAGCCGTGGTCCCCGGTGCCTTCGACCACCGCCCGCGCCCCACTGTTCCTGACGGCGAACCGCTCTCCGGCCATGCCGTAAAAATAGGCTTCGCCCTGCGTGGCTCCGTACAGCGACGTGTTGCCGATCAGAATGGTCTCTTCCGGCGCGTAGAGCGCATTTTTCGGCGGGAACACGACAATCTTGCCGCCAGACAACCCCTTGCCGAGATAATCGTTCGATTCGCCTTCCAAGGTCAGGGTGATGCCGCGCGAGAGGAATGCGCCGAAGGACTGCCCCGCGGACCCCGTGAATTTGATCGAGATGGTGTCCGGCGGCAGGCCTTCGAGACCGTATTTCTTGGCGACCCGGCTCGAGAGCATGGTCCCGACCGTGCGGTTCACGTTTCGGATCGGAAGATCCAGCGTGACCTTTTCTCCACGCTCCAGCGCCGGCCGGCACAGTTCGATCAAGCGATTGTCCAGCACGTCCGTCAGGCCGTGCTCCTGCTTTTGCACGCAGTACCGGGGGATATCCGGCGGGACCTCCGGAGCCTTCAGCAACGGCGTCAGATCGAGTCCCTTGGCTTTCCAGTGGTCGATGGCCTGCTGGACCTTCAATTTATCCACGCGGCCCACCATCTCGTCGACCGTGCGGAACCCGAGCTTGGCCATCAATTGGCGCAGTTCCTCGGCGACGAAGAAGAAGTAGTTGACGATGTGCTCCGGCTGGCCGGCGAACTTTTTGCGCAAAGCGGGATCCTGCGTGGCGATGCCGACGGGGCAGGTATTCAAATGGCACTTCCGCATCATGATGCAGCCCTCGACGATCAGGGGCGCCGTCGCAAACCCAAACTCCTCGGCGCCCAGCAGGGCGGCAATCGCCACGTCGCGTCCCGTCTTCAGCTGGCCGTCGGTCTCCACGCGGATGCGCCCCCGCAGATCGTTCAACACCAGCGTCTGATGCGTCTCCGCCAAACCCAGTTCCCAGGGCACTCCCGCATACTTAATGGACGACAGCGGCGAGGCGCCCGTGCCGCCGGAATCCCCGCTGATCAGCACCTTGTCGGCATGGGCCTTCGCGACGCCCGCCGCGACGGTGCCGACTCCGACCTCGGAGACCAGTTTGACGGACACCGCGGCCTCGGGATTCGCATTCTTCAGATCGAAGATGAGCTGTGCGAGATCTTCGATGGAATAAATGTCGTGATGCGGCGGCGGTGAAATCAGCTGCACCCCCGGCGTCGAGTAACGCAGGCGGGCGATGTTCTCGTCCACCTTGTGCCCGGGCAACTGTCCACCCTCGCCCGGCTTCGCCCCCTGGGCCATCTTGATCTGCAATTCCTTGGCATTCACCAGATAGTGCGAGGTGACCCCGAACCGGGCGGATGCCACCTGCTTGATGTAGCTGTTCTTGGAGTCGCCGTTGGGCAGCGGCGCAAAGCGCTCGGGATCTTCCCCGCCTTCGCCGGTGTTGCTCTTGGCGCCCAACCGATTCATCGCGATCGCCAGCGTCTCATGGGCTTCCTTGCTGATGGAGCCGAAGGACATGGCGCCGGTCGTAAAGCGCTTGACGATCGCCGAGGCCGGCTCGACCTGATCCAGCGGAATCGGCTCCGGCAGAAACTTGAAGTCCAGGAGGCCCCGCAGATTGGAGCGGCGCTTGCTCTCGTCGTTCACCAGCTGCGAGAACTCGGCGTAGGTCTTCGGATCGTTGGCTCTCGTGGCATGCTGGAGCTTGTAAATGGTATCCGGATTCCAGTTATGGTGCTCGCCCTGGATGCGGTAGTGAATCTCCCCTCCAAAATCGAGCTGGCGAATGGGCGCCGGCTCATACGCCATCCGGTGGCGCCGCAGCGTTTCCTCCCCGACCTCCCGAATCCCGATGCCTTCGACACGGGACGGCGTGCCGGTGAAATATCGGTTGATCAAGTCCTGGTTCAATCCGATGGCTTCGAAAATCTGGGCGCCGCAGTAGGACTGCACGGTCGAAATGCCCATCTTGGAGAAGATCTTCAGCAGGCCCTTGTTGATCGCCTTGATGAATTTCCCTTCAGCCGTTTGCGCGTCCAACCCTTCGGGCAGATAGCCGTCCCGTTCCATGTCGATCAAGGTCTCGAAGACCAAGTAGGGATTCACCGTCCCGGCCCCGTAACCGATGAGACAGGCGAAGTGATGCACGTCGCGCGGTTCGCCGGTCTCCACGGTGAGGCCCACCTCGGTCCTGGTGCATTCTCGGACGAGGTGATGGTGGACCGCCGCCACCCCCAACAGACTGGGGATCGGCGCCCACTCTTCGTTCACGCCCCGATCGCTCAGGATCAGGAACTTGTACCCTTCCTTGATGGCCTGGGACGCCTGGCGGCACAGGTCGTCCACCGCCGCCCCCAACCCTTCCGGCCCTTCCGCCACCCGGAACAGCATTTTGAGCGTCTTGCTCTTGAAATGCGGATCGGCCAGCTCGCGGATCTTCTGCAAATCGGCGTTCGTCAAGATCGGCTGCTTGACCCGAATGCGCCGGCAGGACTCAGGATGCTCGTCCATCAAATTGGGCTTCGGTCCGATGCTGGTCGTCAGCGACATGACCAGCTCCTCACGGATCGGATCGATGGGGGGGTTCGTCACCTGCGCGAAGAGCTGCTTGAAATACTTGAACAAGAGCTGCGGCCGCTCGGAGAGGACCGCGAGTGGCGTATCCGTGCCCATCGACGACACGGCTTCCTGCCCGTCCACCACCATCGGGGTAAGAACCATCTTCAGCTCTTCGACCGTGTAACCGAACGCCTGTTGACGCTGGCGGATGGTGGGGTGGTCCGGCTGTGGCACGTTGATCGGATCGGGCAGCTCATCGAGCGAAATCCGATACTGCGTGACCCAGGAGCGATACGGCTTCCGGCTGACGATCTCCGCCTTCACTTCCTCGTCGTCGATGATCCGTCCTTGGACGGTGTCGACCAGGAACATGCGGCCGGGCATGAGGCGGCCCTTCTGCCGGATCTTCTGGGGCTCCATCGGAAGCACGCCGGCTTCGGAGGCCAGAACGACCAACCCGTCCGTCGTCACCTGATAGCGGCAGGGCCGGAGACCGTTGCGGTCCAGCGTGGCGCCGATCAGTTTGCCGTCGGTGAAGCAGACCGCCGCCGGGCCGTCCCAGGGCTCCTGCATCGCGGCGTGATATTCGTAGAACCCGCGCCGATCCAGATCCATCTGGGGATTGGCCACCCAGGGCTCGGGAATCAGCATCATCATCGC
>JBDZVU010000074.1:10696-16506 GCA_040255845.1 Nitrospiraceae bacterium
CCAGATCCATCTGGGGATTGGCCACCCAGGGCTCGGGAATCAGCATCATCATCGCGTGAGGCAGGGACCGGCCACCCATCGTCAAGAACTCGACTGCATTGTCCAAACAGGCCGAGTCGCTCTGATGCTCAGAGACGATGGGATAGAGCTTGGCGAGGTCCGGGCCGAACAACTCCGAGTTCAAACGCCCCTGTCTCGCCCGCATCCAATTGACGTTGCCTTTCAACGTGTTGATTTCGCCGTTGTGGCAGATATAGCGGTAGGGGTGGGCCAGCGGCCACGTCGGGAACGTATTGGTGCTGAAGCGCGAATGGACGAGCGCCAGGGCGCTGGTGACGGTGGCGTCGTTCAAATCTTGATAATACGCCGCCATCTGATGCGGCAGCAGCAAGCCCTTGTAGACGATCGTGTTGGCCGAAAGACTGGGGATATAGAAATACTCGCGACCGTGGATGGCCGAATCGCGCACCGCGTTCTCGACGCGCTTGCGGATGACGTAGAGCTTGCGCTCGAATTGCCCTTCGTTGAGCACGTCGCGGGCAATGAAAATCTGGCGCATGAACGGCTCTGTCCGCCGGGCCACCTCGCCGATGGCATCACTCTTGACCGGCACGTCCCGCCAGCCCAGCAGCCGCGCGCCTTCCTCCCGCACGATGGCGGCGAACAACTGCTCGCATTGTTGGCGGGCGTCGGCCTGGGGAGGAAGAAAGACCATGCCGACCCCATATTCACCGGCGCCGGGCAGATTGATGCCGACGTCCCCGGCGGCACGCTTCAGAAAGTCATGGGGCACCTGAAGCAAGATGCCCGCTCCGTCGCCCGTGCAGGGATCGCAGCCCTGCGCGCCGCGATGGGTGAGGTTCTCCAAGACCTGCAGGCCTTGCCGGATGATGTCATGGGAGCGCTGCCCCTTGATGTTAACGACGAATCCGACGCCGCACGAGTCCTTTTCTTGCGCGGGATCGTACAGACCTTGCTTTGGGGGCAGCCCGGGTATCGGCATCATGGATGAACTCATACGCTCATGTTGACGAGGCAGGTGCTACTTCGCGGTCAGAGGCCACTTGGTGAAGAGGCAAGCACGCGAATATCTAGGTGTTTTCTTCGGGGTCTCCGGCGCCGTCGTGTGCTCCGCACCTTACTGGATGGGGTTCGGCCCTGTCAAGGTTGACGCGCGCGAATGTGCCGTGCTTGCCTTGACTTTGCGGACTGCTCTGCCCTACCATCCGCCGCATGCCGAATGGACCGATCACTTCGACCATCAACGGTATGGCGGACGTCTGGGAGGCGTACCGCGGCGAGCTGAATGGGGTCGAAGATCAGGTTCGGAAAAATCTCGATTCCAGCGTGACGCTGGTCAATACCGTTGCCGCCCATATCCTCAGCAGCGGCGGCAAGCGGGTCCGCCCCCTCCTCCTGCTCCTCTCCGCCCGGGCGTGCGGCTATAGCGGCTGGGACCATCACCAACTCGGCAGCCTCATCGAATTCATCCACACCGCCACGCTGCTCCACGACGACGTCGTCGACGAAGCGGATATCCGCCGGGGACGGCGAACGGCGCGCAAGGTGTGGGGCAATCAGATCAGCATTCTAGTAGGCGATTACCTCTATTCGAAGGCCATGGCGCAGGTGGTGGAGTTCCGCAGCCAGGCGATCAACGAGGTGCTGGCGGAAGCCTGCACGAAGATGGCCGAGGGGGAAGTGCTGCAACTGTACTATAACGGCAATCCCGCCATGCCGGAGTCGGATTACGTCAAGATCGTCGAGCACAAGACCGCCGGCCTCATCGCCGCCGCCTGCCGCATCGGCGGCATCATCGCCGAAGCACCGGAAGACAAGCAGGACGCGCTGTTCCGCTTCGGGCAATACCTTGGCATCGCCTTCCAGGTGGCGGACGACACGCTGGACTACGCGGCGAACGGAGAACGGCTCGGCAAGACGCTCGGGCAGGACCTGCGCCAGGGCAAGGCGACGCTCCCGCTCCTGCACCTGCTCCAGTCCTGCAGCGAGCAGGACCGGCGGATGATCACCGATCGGATGGAAACGCGGACGCTCGACGAGGCCGATCTCAACCGGATTCTCTCCCTCATGGCGGAATACGGTTCGATCACGTATGCGATGGACCGCGCGCGGACGTATGTCGCCGCCGCGAAGCACGAATTGGGAACACTCGAAGACAGCACCGCGCGTCGCGCGCTGGCCGTGGCCGCCGACTACATGATCACCCGCGACCGGTAAGGACCCGTTCCAAAGGGGAATGAGCGGTCCACCCGCCGGACTCCTCACGACAACGATCAGGCAGCAAGGGACGCTTTCATGTCACAGATCATTCCGTTTCGCGGCACGTTGTACGATCCTTCCGTCGTGGGGAATATTGCCGACGTCGTCGCGCCGCCCTATGACATCATCGATGCCGCGGGCCAACGGGCCTTGCACGAGCGGCATCCGCACAACATCATCCGTCTGGAATTGGGCTTGGATCAGACGGGGGACAGCCCGTCGCACAATCGCTACACCCGGGCTGCCGCGACGCTGAAGGAGTGGCTGAAGACGGGCGCGCTGAAACGCGACGCGCAACCGGCCCTCTACTATCACACGATCGAGTACCGTCCGCCCGCCTCAGATCCACAGGGACCGACGAAAGTCCTGCGCGGCTTTCTCACGACGGCGAAGCTTGAGCCCCTGGACTCAGGCCATATCTATCCGCACGAAAACACCCGGGCCGCCGCTAAGACGGATCGCCTCAATCTGCTCGAAGCCTGCAAGGCCAACTTCAGCCCGATCTGGCTGCTCTATTCGGATCCCCAGAACGCCGTGCTCGCGACGCTGGAGACGGCGGTCAAAGGCCGGCCGGCCCGCATCGACTTCGTCGATGACAGCGGGTGCCGCCAGCAATTGTGGACGATCAGCGACCCGGCCGTCGTCCGGTCCGTCGTGGACGCCATGCAGAGCAAACCGCTGTTCATCGCGGACGGCCACCATCGCTACGAGACGGCATTGAACTATCAGCGCTTGCGCCGGGCGCAAGCCGGCGCGCCACCCGACCTGCAGCCGTACGATGCCGTCTTGATGCTCCTGGCGCCGCTCGAGGATCCGGGCCTGACGGTGCTGCCGACCCATCGTGTCCTGACCACCCCCGTGCCTTCCTCCGGCGACATCAAGCGTCTGCTCGGCGACGTTTTCGAGTTTCAGGAATTTGCGGGGACCTCCGGAGACCGATCCGCGGTCCGTCAGGCGTTCATCGATGCGCTGCGGACGCAGGGCCGCTCGGTACCCACCTTCGGATTGGCGCTGAAAGGCGAGGCGCGCTATACCACGCTGGCGCTCAAGCCAGCCTACCGCCCGTCCGCGCAGGCCTCGCCGCGCGCCCGCTTGGACGTCTCGCTGCTGCAACAGCTCGTCATCGCCAAGCTATGCCCCACTCAACAGAACCAGGAATCCATCGTCTATACGAAGGACGACCACGAGGCGCTGGATTGGGTGGCCGAGGGCCGCGGCACCGCCGCGCTCCTGCTCAATGCGACCAAGGTGAGCGAAGTTCAGGCGGTCGCCACGGCCGGCGAACGCATGCCGCACAAGTCCACGTACTTCTATCCCAAGCCCCTGACCGGACTCGTCATCAACGCCATGGAGGACTAGCGCCCCGCGCCGGCGGCGGGCTCGTCCTCCGCCCACCGCCGATCATACGGATTCCACAGTTATGGAAGCGAAGCTTCTCATCGTCGACGACAATGCGGACATCGCCAGCATGCTCGAAGATCGCCTGCACGCGGCCGGCTACCGGACCGTCCTCGCACGAGACGGGCAGCAGGCGTTGGACCAGATCGAATCCGAGTCGCCGCACCTGGTCCTGCTGGATCTGGATCTGCCCAAGCTCTCCGGACTCGAAGTCCTGCAGCGCCTCAGCCAGCTACGCCCGGCGGAGCCGCTGCCGGTCATCGTCATGACCGCCTACGGATCCGTCGGCGCCGCCGTGGCCGCCATGAAGGAAGGCGCGTACGACTTCCTGACCAAACCGCTGGACAACGACCACCTGCTCATCGTCATTCGGAAGGCGCTGGAACGGATGTCGTTGACGCGGCATGTGGACTGCCTCCGTTCGGAGGTCGCCGGCCGGTACGCCGCGATCGTCGGCGGCAGCCCGGCGATCCGGACCGTCATCGAATGCGCGCAGCGGGCCGCCAAGTCGGACGCCGGCGTGCTCTTGCTCGGTGAAAGCGGCACCGGCAAGGAACTGTTCGCGCGCTCCATCCATAATTGGAGCGCGCGCCGTTCGATGCCCTTGGTCGTCATCAACTGCGTCGCACTGACCGAGACCCTGCTGGAGAACGAGCTGTTCGGACACGAGCGCGGAGCCTTTACGGGCGCCGATCGGCAGCAGAAGGGCAAGCTGGAGATGGCCGATGGCGGGACGGTGTTCCTCGACGAGATCGGCGACATGTCCCTGCCGCTGCAAGCCAAGCTGCTGCGCGTCTTGCAGGACCGGGAATTCCAGCGAGTCGGCGGGACGAAAACCGTGTCGGTGAACATCCGCATCATTGCGGCCACCAACAAAGACCTGCGTCGGGCCGTGAAGGGAGGGCAGTTTCGGGAAGATCTCTATTACCGGCTCAACATCGTCACGCTGACCTTGCCTCCGCTGCGCGACCGTTCAAGCGACATTGCGGCTCTGGCTCAATTCTTCCTGGACCGGCATGCCAAGGATGCGAAGCGCCCCGGCATGGCGTTCAGCCCGGCCTCCCTCGAGGCGTTGACCCGGTACACCTGGCCCGGCAACATCCGCGAGTTGGACAACGTAATCGCGCGCGCCGTCGTTCTCAGCCCGGCCGACGTCATCGAACCCGATCTGTTGGCGTTCCTTCCCGACGAGGCCGGCGCAGGGCGGGGCGAGGCCTATCCGTCCTATTTCAACCTGCCGTATCACGAATCCATGGAGGAGCACAGTCGGCACATCATCGCGCGTGCCGTTGAGCGGGCGGGCGGAAATCAGACAAAAGCTGCGGAGTTTCTGCACCTCCAGCGGACCTACCTGGCACGGCTGATCAAGCACCAGCGTGTGAAGCCGACGGTTGGGCCCTGAGTCATCGTTGTTCCAAGGCGAGACGGCGTTCGTCCAACCGAATCAGGCCGGCGCGGGCATCCTGCTCCGCCTGCATGTAGCGCTCCGGTGTCCCGACATCGGACCAATAGCCGGTCAGATCGTAGCCCAGCACCGGCTCCCCGCCTGCGATCGCCGCGACGTAGGCGTCAATGATCGAGGAGGGCGCCCCCTGCTTGACCTCCCGCAGCAGCCGCGGATGCAGGATATGGATGCCGGCGAACATGCGCGGCATCACCGGTTCGGTGCCGGCGGCTCCCCGTCCGTTGATGCGAAGCACGCGCTGCCCCTCCGTCACCTCGACCAGTCCCCAACGAGCCGCCTCCTCATCCCGGCGCAGCACGAGCGTGACGGCCGCCCGGCGCTCGCGATGAAACGCGCAGAGCGCCGACAAGTCCAGATCGAACAGCGTATCCCCGTTGACGACCAGCACCGGTTCTCCGCAGAAGTGCGGTTCGGCCTGCTTGATGCCGCCGCCAGTGCCGAGAATGACGGGTTCCGGCGAATAGATGATGCGCAGGCCGAATTGAGCCCCGTCGCCCAGCGCCTGCTGGATCATGGGCCCCAGGTGATGGAGGTTGATGACGACGTCGTGAAACCCGTGCCGCTTCAACAGCAGCAGATTCCACACGATGAGAGGAGTTCCCGCGACCGGCAGCAATGGTTTGGGGATGGTGTTGGTGAGGGGCCGCAGGCGGGTACCGAGCCCCGC
>JBDZVU010000148.1:0-4055 GCA_040255845.1 Nitrospiraceae bacterium
TGGATCGATTGATGACCAGCCCTGCAGAACGGGCGAGGTTTGGGGAGCGCGCCGTGGAAATCGTCCAACGCTTCGGGCCGGACAGAATCATGCAGCGATGGGATGCCGTGCTGAGCAGCGTCGTCCCCCGCCCGGCTCATGAACCGGTGGCCTTCTCCGCACCCATGTAAGCCGGAGGGCTGTGTGAATATCCTCTTCCTCACCCGATCGCTGGAGTACGGGGGCGCCGAGCGGCAACTGACCGAGTTGGCGTGCGGTCTCCGGCAGCGGGGGCATGAGGTCTCCGTGGCGGTCTTCTACCCCGGCGGTGGGCTCGAACGGGAATTGAGCGCCCGGCAGGTGCCCGTGATCTCCCTCGGGAAACAGGGCCGCTGGGACATCGTGCGATTTCTCCTGCGATTGAATCGGGTGGTCCGCGAGCAGCGGCCGGATGTCATACATAGCTACGTCTGCAATCTTGTCACGATGGGCATCAGGCGGTGGTCGCCTGGGATGAAAATCGTGTGGGGAGTCCGGTGCTCCTACATCGACTTCAGCCGATATGATTGGGTCTTTCGAGCTTGCGACGCGCTTGCGGAATGGGCCTCGCGCTGGGCGGACTTGATCATCGCCAATTCGCAGGCCGGGCGGCGCCGGCACGTCGAGCGCGGGTATCCCGCGGAGAAGACCATCGTCATTCCCAACGGAATCGACACCGTGCGCTTCCACCGAGATCCCGGCGCTCGCCGCCGCATTCGTGCGGAGTGGGCGGTCAGGCCGGAGGAGGAAGTGGTCGGACTTGTCGGCAGACTGGATCCCATGAAGGATCATGCGACCTTTCTCCGTGCCGCTTCGTTGCTGGCTCGCGAGCGGCCGGGGGTGCGGTTCATGTGCGTCGGCGCGGGTTCGCCGGATGACTGGGCCGTGCTGCAGCGGCGGACGGCAGATGGGCCAGATGCTGCGCGCGTCTGCTGGGTGGGCCCACGGGCGGATATGGAGCGCGTCTATAACGCCTTGGATCTCCTCGTGAACTGTTCCTATGGGGAGGGCTTTTCCAACGTGCTCGGCGAAGCGATGGCGTGCGGGGTGCCCTGTGTCGCAACGGATGTCGGCGACTCCGCGCAAATCGTGGGCGCCGTGGGTGAAGTCGTTCCTCCACGGGATGCCCACGCCCTCAAGGAGGCGATGCGGCGGGTCTTGGACCGCAACGTGGCGCCGGCGGACGTGCGGCGGCGCATCGTGAAGCATTACTCGGTCGACAGACTGATACGAGCCACCGAACGGGAACTCCTGGCCCTGTGCGGGACGGCGCTCGCCTCCTCTGGCGCCCGGCGGGGCCTTCCCCCGTACGCCGCCTGTGCTTCGCCAAGGCTCAAAGGAGGATAAGATGAACCTCTCTCGGTGCGTCCGTTTGCTGATGCTATCGCTGCTGTCAATCGGCGCGACGGCATCGCTGGCGAGCGCCGCGCAAACCTTCTATGTCTCCCCGGCGGGCAACGATGCCAATCCCGGCAGCGAATCGGCGCCCTGGAAAACCATCGGGCGGGCAGCCGCGGCGTTGGGGCCGGGAGACACCGCCATGGTGATGGACGGCTCCTACACCGAAGGCGAACTCGTGTTCACCAATTCCGGCACGACGACCCAGCCCATTACAGTGAAAGCCCAGCATACGCACCGAGCGGTGCTCAGTTCGACCTCAGGCTGTCAGCCGAATATCTCGATTTACGCTAGCTACGTGACGATCGAGGATTTGCGACTGGTCATCGCTCCGACGAACGTGCCGTGTCCCAGCCATACCAGCGCCGACGGGACGGGAGTGCGGTGTTGGCATTCCACCGAGCCCACGGTGGCGCAGCCGTCCTCCACGTTCGTGGGGTGCGTCGTCCGCGGTCTGCGGATCGATCCCAGCCCTGCGCGGAGCCATGCGGTCAAGACGAGCCAGGATTTTTCGCTGGTGGAGCATTGTGAGTGCTATTCGGGCCTGGAGGCCTTCAACAGCTATGGCGTCGTGTTTCGACACAACGTGGTGATTGGAGGGGATGCGTGGGATTCCAGCCTCGTCGCAAAAGGCGGGGTGCGGAACTTCGAGGCCTACAACAATGTCGTCCGCATTCGGGCGCCTTTGGGTCTCGGAGTGATCCTCGGCGGCATCACCGGGAATCAGTGGCTGTTTGATCCGCCCTCCGGCGTAGAGGCGTACAACTCCGTTGCCTACAACAATGTGATTGTTAACGAGAGCGGCGGCGGAGCCGATGCCCTCGGCATGATGGGCGCGCGCGACAGCGTGCTGGTCAATAACGTGGTCATTGACGGGCGGTTGCTGCTGCGCGGCGGCCACACGGGCGTGGAGTCCGCCAATCCGACCATCCAGAACAATATCGTAGTCTGCTCAGGGGACAGCGCCGCCAGCCAGTGGAGCTATGCCGGGACGCTCACCGTCGACCATAACAATTTCCATGAATGCGCAGACGCGCCGGCCCAGGAACACCCGATCGTCGGCGATCCGATGTTCGTGGACCCCCGCGCCGATTGGCGTTTGAGGGCCGGCAGCCCGGCCATCGGTCGAGGGAAGCCCATTGCCGTGAGGGGGTTCAAAGGCGAGTCGCTGATCGTCAACAAGGACAAGAATGGCAAGACTCGGGCGCTTCCCTGGGATCTCGGCATCTATGCATCCCGCAGCGCAGTGTCCGACGCCCCTGAGCCGCCGCCGCCCACCAACTTGAGGGCATCCTAAGGCCCGGCGCGCGACACCCAGAATCTGCCGAGTGTCAGGTTCTCCTTCCTTTCCGAGACCATCGAAATGACACGAGCACGGAGATGGATGCTGGCCACGGCCGTCGTCGCGGGAGCGACCCTGCTACCGGTCCTTGCCATAGAAGTTGTCTTGCGGTGGCTTCCGGTCTCGACCGCGACCAGCGCCATGGCGCTCGATGACGCCAATCCTGTGATGCGATACGCGCCGAATCAACGCTACGTGTATTCAAAGGGGTGGAATTTTCAAATCGTCAACTACGGGCGCATCAACAATTATGGGTTTGTCAATGACGAGGATTACCGTGAACACCCGGACGGGGACGGACCTCTGGTGATCATCGGCGACAGCTACGTGGAAGCGATGATGGTGCCGTATGCGCACACCGTACATGGCCGGTTGGCCCGCGTGCTGGCTCCTCAACGGCAGGTGTATAGCCTGGGGACCTCCGGATCGCAGTTGGCCGATTACCTCCAATACGCACGCTATGCCGAGGGGACATTCCATCCCTGCGCGTTGGTGTTTGTCATCGTCGGAAACGATTTCGACGAAAGTCTGGTGCGATACCAGCGGGGAGTCGGGTACCACTTTGACGAAGGAGGAGCGGACGGATTTCGAATCGTGCGGACCGATTATCATCCCAGCCGGTGGAAACGGATCCTTCGACAGTCGGCCCTCGTGCGGTATCTCTGGTCGACGGTCGGTGTGGCGGCGCTCGCGCAGCGGGGATTCCGTCAGGACGGCGGGGCGAACTTTGTCGGCAACACCGACGCGTCCGCATCCGCAGAGCGGCTCGCACGCTCTCGTGCCGCGGTCGACTTCTTTCTCTCCCGGGTGACCGAGGATTCGGGCCTTCCCCCCTCGCGAATTCTATTCGTCGTCGACGCGGCTCGCCCGGACGTCTACTCCGCAGAGCCCGAGCCTCGTGGCGGAGCCAGCTATTTCCACCTGATGCGGCAGTACTTTTCAGCACGGGCGGCCGGCTTGGGTTTTGAGGTCATCGACATGCAGCCGCGATTCGAGGCCCGCCACCGCCGGGAGGGGGTCAAATTTGAGTTTGCCATCGACGGGCACTGGAATGACCTCGGCCATGAAGAAGCGGCGAACGCCATCGCGGCTTCCGCCACGCTGTCCCATGCAGTCATGCGGCGCAGCTGAGGTGGCGGGATGGACCGAGGAGCTGGATCGTGAAACTGTACGGCTGGACGATCGCCGCCCTGGCGGTAGGCCTGTTCTTCACGAATCTGCCGAACTACGTCGCGGTCAACATCGGCGGCGTCGTCCCCTACCAGTGGGTGGTGGCCTTCGCCGCAATCGCGGCACC
>JBDZVU010000001.1:0-118369 GCA_040255845.1 Nitrospiraceae bacterium
ACATTGGGCGCGGCTCAACGAGCGGTATTTCGAAGGCCGGCTGCCGAAGATCGCCATCGTCTGGAGCCGGCGCCTCACCGCGTCCGTCGGCATGTTCGTCAGCCGCGGCGGCCCCCGCGGGCGGGCCACCGAGCCAGGCCGCCGGCACCGCGAGATCCGGCTGTCGCTACCCCTGCTGGAACGGCTGGCCGCGCGGAGCGCCTATGCGGAGCAGGAGCTGCTCAACACGCTGGCGCACGAAATGATTCATCAGTGGCAATTCGACGTGCTTAAGCGGCGGCCGAATCATGGGCTGGACTTCATGCGCAAGATGACGGAGATGAACCGCTCGGGGGACATCGCCATCACCACGTACCATTCGTTGCAGAAAGAGGTCGCGGCGCTGTCCCGCTTCGCGTGGCGTTGCCGGCAGTGCGGCCGGGTGTACCGGCGTCAGCGACGCACGATCGAGCCGGGACGCCATCACTGCGGGCAATGCCGCGGCGCCTTGCAGGAGCTGCGGCTCGAGCCGCGGCCGCTCCGCACCCCGTCCCCTTCCCCGACGCCGTTTCCGCCCGCGCCACCCCCGGAACCGCGTCAACTGACCTTGAGCTGGTAACGCGCTTACGCAACGCGCGAGTCAGGGGCAGGCTCGTGCGAGGCCGGATCATGGGTCTGCTGCGCCAGGAGCCACTCCCGCACGCGCGGGAACTCCGCTTCGAGTCCGCCCAGCAGCGCGTCCACGTCCTCCGCCGCTTGGGAATCGCATGCGCGGCGGATCCGCTCGCACCATTCCGCCATTCGCAGCGCGCCGAGGTTGCTGGCGCTGCCCTTCAGCCGGTGCGCCAAACGCGCCGCTTCTTCCGGATCCGACGACGCCGCCGCCCGGATCTGCGCTATCGACATGGGGGCATCGCGCAAGAAATGACCGATGAGCATCGGGACGAAATCCGGGGCTTCGTCCCCCGCCAGATCTTCGAGACCTTGGAAGATCAGCCGGTCGATCGGCGACCTGTCCGCATCGTCCGGTCGGGCAGGAGGCAGCCACCGGTCCAGGACCACCGCCAACGCGTCCCTGGTGACCGGCTTGGGCAGGTAATCATCCATACCGGCCTCAAGGCATCGCTCGCGGTCTCCTTCCAAGGCGTTGGCCGTCATGGCTACGATCGGCACGTGCTTCCGTGGCGGCGCTGAACGGGCTTCGGTCTCTCGAATGCGGCGCGTCGCTTCGAATCCGTCGAGCTCAGGCATCTGGCAGTCCATAAAGACAAGAGCGTAGGGAGCGCGGGTCACGGCCTCGACCGCTTCCAGGCCATTGCCGACGACGTCCACCCGATACCCCAGCCGCTCGAAGAAGCGGACGGCCACCTTCTGATTGATCAGGTTGTCTTCCGCAAGCAGGATCCGCTCGCCGGCTCGAGCCTGGGCCTCGGCCACGGTGTGACGGGTCACCAACGGCGGTCCGCCGCCGGCCGCCGGCCCGATGGTCAAGGCCGCGACCAGCGCCTCGTACAGCTGTGATTCGCGGATCGGTTTCGTGAGGTAGGCCGCCACGCCGGCCTCGCGTGCGGCCGCCGCGTCGCCCTTTCGCCCCAGCGACGTCAGCAGAACGAGACGCACCGCCGCCCAGGCGGGATGCGCGCGCAGCGCCTTCGCCAGTTCGAACCCATCGACGGCCGCCATGTCGGCGTCCAACAGCGCCAAATCGTACCGCGGCGGTCCGGTTTCACGCGCAAGCCATTCCCACGCGGATGGGCCGCCTTCGAGCACGGTCGCCGCCATACCCCACCGCCTCGTCAGCTCCGCGAGAATCGAGCAGTTGACGGCTTTATCGTCCACGATGAGCACCCGCCGCCCGGCCAGCCCGTCTCGGGAGTCCGCAGCCGTTCGCCCCGGCGCGGCGCTTTTTGGCAAACGCACCGTGAACCAAAAACAGCTGCCTTCGCCCGGGCGGCTGGAGACGCCGATCGCGCCGCCCATCATTTCGACGAGCCGTTTGCAGATGGCCAATCCCAGCCCCGTGCCGCCGTACTTTCTCGTGGTGGACCCGTCCGCCTGACTGAAGGACTGAAACAGCCGCTGCTGCGCCTCGGCCGCGATGCCGATGCCCGTATCGGTGATCGCGACGCGCAGCACCGCGTCCTGGTCCGCCTGGGAATCGACCGTCACGCGGACCACGACCTCCCCCCGCTCCGTGAATTTGATGGCGTTTCCCACCAGGTTCAAGACGATCTGCCGCAGACGGCCGGGATCGCCCAGGAGCGCGCGCGGCACGTCCGCGTGAAACAGGCTCGCGAGATTGAGGCCCTTCGCCGACGCGCGCTCGGCGAGCAGATCCAGCGAGTCTTCGATCGCCGTCCGGACGTCGAATTCGATGGCTTCGAGCGTCAGCTTCCCCGCCTCGATCTTCGAGAAGTCCAGGATGTCGTTGATCAGCATCAAGAGATGATCCCCGCAGCGCCGGACGGTTTCTCCGAACTCCCGCTGCTCGGGCGTCAGGTTGGTGTCCAGCAACAATCCCGTCATGCCGATGATGCCGTTCATCGGGGTGCGGATCTCATGGCTCATCGTCGCCAGGAACGCCGATTTGGCCTCGGTCGCGGCTTTCGCTTCCCGCAGCGCCGCGTCCAATTGTCGGTTGATCCGCTCCAGCTGCTGCGCATAGTCGGTGAGCGCCTTTTCCGACTCCTTGCGGGCCGAGATGTCCCGGATGAAGGCGCTGAAGATCACCGTGCCGTCCAGGCGCAGCGGCGCGATCGCCACCTCGACCGGAAATTCACGGCCGTCACGGTGTTGGGCCGAGATCTCGATCAGCGTGTTGAGGACCGTGGCCGCGCCGGTCTGCACGAACCTCGCCAACCCTTTGCGGTGGGCCTCACGGAAGACAGGCGGAATGATCGTGTCGGCCAGATCCCGGCCGACCGCCTCCTGATGGCTCCATCCGAACATCGCTTCGGCCTGCCGGTTCCATTCGGTGATGACGCCATGCATGTCCATCGTGATCACGGCATCGAGGGCCGTGTCGATGATCAGGCGCGTCCGTGTTTCGTTCTCGCGCAGCGCGGCTTCCACTTCGGTGCGTTCGATGAAGAGGCCGATTTGGCGGCCGATGATGCCCAGCGTCCGCAGCAAGTCCTCATCCGGAGGAAGGGCATCGCGGCTCAGGAATTCCATGACGCCGTACACGTTCGCCCGCAGCCAGATCGGAAACGCGCACCCGGCGTGCAGCGCGTGGGGCGCAGCGCCGACGGGGACCCAGCCCTCCGCCTGGACGTCGTTGATCCACTGCGGCTCCCCCCGCACCCAGCACAGGCCGGGGAGGCCCGTCCCGGGCGGGATCGTGACATCGCTCCCTGCGCCGGCGGAGTCCGCGGTCTTGGCCAGGTCGCTGTCCCAGGAATCGGCGCAGCGCATCTTCGCTTGTCCGTCGGCGACCAGCCACAGCCGCGCCACGGGCCATTGCAGGGCGGCCGCCACCGCGCGCAGCAATTCAGGCAGCGCTTGCTCGGCGATCGTCGATTCCGCGAGGACTTTCGCCGCGGCATGCTGGAGCGCGTGGCGGCGGTCGCTGTGCCGCTGCTCCGTCACATCGCGAAGGACGGCCAGCACCGCAGGCCCGGCATCTCCCGTCGGTGGCAGCGGCACGGCAGTCATGTCGACCCAACGAAGGTCCCGGGACAGACCGAGCAGCCGCCCCTTGGCAGTCGCCGTCCGTCCTTCCACGGCGGAGCGATGCGCGCGCGCAAACTGGGCCTGATCTTCCGGATGCACGAAGTGCGTCAGCGTCTGGCCGGCCAGCTCCTCGGGAAACGCCGCGGCAAACAGAAGGCAGCCGGCCGGATTGATGTGCACGAGACGCTCTTCCGCATCCACGACGAGCACGCCCTCGGGATCCACTTCCAAGATCGTTTTCAACCGCTGCTCGTTTTGGCGCACGCGCGCCCGTTCCTCCTCGGCTCCGAGCGATTCGAGATGCGCCTTTCTCGTCGCCAGCACCAATAGGCCGACGAGGAGAACGGCGAGCAGCGTCGCCGCGACGGCGAGCGCGCGCAGCATCCCATTGGCGGCGGCCGGCATGATCCCGCCGGACGCCGCCAGCAGTTTGTGCTCCAGGGTGAGGAGCCCGAGCCATCCGACGCCGAGGGTGACGAGAGTGATCAGCGCGATGAGTGCCAGCTGACGTCGGTACGTCCGCCGTCGCGCGAGCGGCGCAGGAGCGGGCGGAGTCGGAGCATGAGCGGTCATCGTGGGTCCTCGGGGGCAGTCATCGCCTGGCACACCTACCGTCCCTATCGGCTCGGACCCGCCCGGTCTTAAGCCGATCAGGCCGCCGCGGGCTGCCCTTTCCCTGGCGCATGCGGACAGGTATGATGGCGCCATGGGACAGCTCATCTCGCGCGAGCGCGCCATCGCCGAAGCAGCAGAAGCCCGCTCCGCGGGCAAGCGCGTCGTGTTCACCAATGGGTGTTTCGATCTCATGCACGTCGGCCATACCCGATACTTGCAGCAGGCCCGATCCATGGGGGACCTCCTCATCGTCGGCGTGAATTCCGACGCCTCGGTGCGGACGCTGAACAAAGCCCCCGACCGCCCCATCGTCCCCGAATCTCAGCGCGCGGAGGTCGTGGCCGCGCTCGGCTGCGTCGATTTCGTGGTCATTTTTCCCGAACCGGATCCCGGCGAACTCATTGCCGCGCTGCAGCCCGACGTGCTGGTCAAAGGCGGCGACTGGACGGTGGATCGTATCGTCGGCCGCGACATCGTCGAAGCCCGCGGCGGCATCGTCCGCACGGTGCCGCTGGTTCCCGGCCATTCCACCACCGCACTCCTTCAACGCATTCGTGCAACCCCGGCCTGACCCGTGCCCGATCTAAGCGCTCCGCCCATCCCATGGCTCACCGAGCTCAGCGCGGCCTTGCGCAGCGCAGACGCACGCCCCTGTCTGATCGGCCTGCACGGATCCACGCCGGCCTGCGCCCTCACCTGGCTGGCGCAGCAGGAGCCGCGGAGCCGGACCGGTGCACGGCTCTGGTTCGTCGTCACCGACACCGACGCATCCGCCGAGCGGCTGTACCACGACCTGCAATTTTTCCAGCAGCTCCTCGGATTGCCACCCGATGCGGCGGCGTGGTTCCCCGAATGGGAAACGTTGCCCTACGAGGCCACGGCGCCGCATGTCGGGCTGATCGCCAGGCGCATGACGGCCTTGCACCGCCTGCGAACCGCCCCGCCGACGTTCCTGGTCACGTCGGTCGCCGCCCTGATGCATCGCCTCATGCCGGTCCGGACCTTCGAGGAGGCCGTCATCCGCTTTGGAACCGGCGAGAATTACGAGCGCGAGCTGTTGACCGCGAGCCTGCTGCGGCTGGGATACCGGCGTGTCTCGGTCGTCGAAATTCCGGGCGAGTTCAGCGTGCGAGGCGGCATCGTGGATATTTTTTCCACCGCGTATGCAGACCCGCTGCGCGTGGAATTTCTCGGAGACACCGTCGAATCCATCCGCCTGTTCGACACGGCCACCCAGACTTCGCGCGAGAAGCTGCGTGAGGCGTGGATTCTCCCGGCGCGCGAGTACATTCGGCCGGCCGGCGATCCCGAATCGCATGCGGCCATCTCCGCCGATGCCGAATGGCGGAGCCCAGATCTGTATTCTGAGATGGACAGCTTGTTCGACTATCTCCCGGCCTCGCGGTACACGGTTTTGACCCAGCCGGCCGTCCTCGAGAAGACCTGCGCGGAGACCTGGGAGCGCATCGACGACGGCTACCTGCGCCATGTCGATCGGGACGCGGCCCAGCCCTACCCTTCCCCGGAGCGCTTGTTCCTCTCCTGGAGCGACATCGAGCAGCGGTCCGGATCCGGGCCGGCTCTGGCGCTGGAGCCGCTGGCCGCCCCCGACGATTCCTGGAGCCCGGTCGTCACGTTTTCCGCCCAGCAGCCGGCCAGCATCGGCCTCGGCGTCCGCGGCACGCCCTTCAGCCAGACGCTCGGCCTCTTGGAGCGCCTCAGGGACGACCACCGGGTGGTCTTGGTGGCCCGGAGCCGCGGCCAGGTGGAGCGGCTCCTCGCGCTGCTCCGCGAGCACGACGTGCCGGCGGACGAGTGGAGCCCCGCGGTGTGGGCCCGCCACACGACGGGGAAATCGCCGCTCTACGTCCTCCACGGTGATCTCTCCGCGGGGTTCCTCTCCGGCGACCTGCGCCTCGCCGTGCTCACCGAGGAGGAGCTGTTCGCGAAAGGAACCCGCCACAAACCGCAGCACAAGAGCAAGACCGCCACGTTCTTGTCCTCGCTTGAAGATTTGAGTGTCGGCGACTACGTCGTGCACGTCCAGCACGGCATCGCCAAATACCGCGGCTTGAAGCGGCTGTCGGTTCAGGAATTTGAAAGCGATTTTTTGATCCTGGAATTTGCGGGGGGCGACACGCTCTATGTGCCTCTGGACCGCCTGCAGCAGGTGCAGCGCTACAGCGGGGCCGAAGGCCACGTGCCCCGCCTGGACCGCCTCGGAGGCACGAGCTGGGCCAAGACCACCGCCCGGGTCAAGAAAGACATCGAGGAAATGGCGCAGGAGCTGATCGACCTCTATGCCAACCGGGAATTGGTGACCCGCCATGCGTATGGACCGGCGACCACGCTCTACCACGAATTCGAGGCCGCGTTCGAATACGAAGAGACGGAGGATCAGCTCAAGGCGATCCAGGACATCGTGCGCGACATGGAATCGTCCAAGCCGATGGACCGCCTCGTGTGCGGCGACGTCGGCTACGGCAAGACGGAGGTCGCGATGCGGGCCGCCTTCAAGGCGGTCGAGCAGGGCCGTCAAGTCGCCGTGCTGGTGCCCACGACGCTGCTGGCCCATCAGCACTATGACAACTTCGCGGAGCGCTTCGCGCCCTTTCCCGCCAAGGTGGCCTTGTTGTCGCGGTTCCAGTCTCCGCGGGAGTCCAAGGCGATCTTGAAAGACGTCGCCGCCGGCGTCATCGACGTGATCATCGGCACGCACCGGCTGCTCCAAAAGAACGTCGCGTTCCGGGACTTGGGCTTGGTCATCATCGACGAAGAGCAGTGGTTCGGCGTCAAGCACAAGGAGCGGCTCAAGCAGCTCCGCACCCAGGTGGACGTCTTGACGCTCACCGCCACGCCGATTCCTCGGACGCTTCAGATGGCGATGTCCAGCGTGCGCGATCTATCCATCATCGACACCCCGCCGGCCGGCCGCCTGGCGATCAAGACGGAGGTCGTGCGGTTCAGCGACAAGACCGTGCGCGATGCCATCCTGCGCGAGCTGGGCCGCGGCGGCCAGGTGTACTTCGTCCACAACCGCGTGGAGACCATGGAGCGCACCGGCGCCTGGCTCCGGCAGCTGGTGCCGGAAGCCCGCATCGTCATGGCGCACGGCCAGATGGATGCGAAGCCGCTGGAAGCCGTCATGCTGAAATTCGTCAAGCATGAAGCGGACGTGCTGATCGCCTCCGCCATCATTCAATCCGGGCTCGATGTCCCCAACGCCAACACGATCATCGTGAACCGCGCCGACATGTTCGGCCTCGCCCAGCTGTACCAGCTGCGCGGACGCGTGGGCCGGGGCGGCGAACAGGCGTATGCGTATTTCCTCATTCCGGACGAAAGCACGCTGACCGGCGACGCGCAGAAACGGCTGCTCGCCATCCAGCAATTCACCGAACTCGGCTCAGGCTTCCGGATCGCCGCCGCCGACCTGGAGATCCGAGGAGCGGGGAATCTGCTAGGCAAGCAGCAATCCGGCCACATCGCCGCCATCGGGCTCGATCTGTATATGCAGATGGTCGAGCAGGCGGTGCAACGGCTCAAGGGGCACGTGGTCGAAGAAGAGCCGGATCCCACTCTGCAGCTCCCGGTCTCGGCCTTCATCCCAGAGTCGTTCGTCGCCGATTCACACCGGCGGCTGTCCCTCTACAAGCGGCTGACGGCCTGCGCGCAAGTGGGAGAGCTGGCCCTGCTGCATGGAGAAATCCAGGACCGCTACGGGGTGCCGCCGGAGCCGGTGGAGCGCTTGTTCGAAGTCATGCACCTGCGGATTCATGCCAAGCGTCTCAAGCTGGCCTCCGTCGACGTCCATGACGGGGCGGTCACCATCACCCTCAGGCCGAACGCCACGGTGGCCGAAGCCGCCGTCCATCGCCTGATGGATCGCTATAAGAAGCGGCTGCGCTTTCTCGGCCCGCTCTCGTTCGAAATCCAGACGCCGCATGAGGACTGGGGTTCCGTCTTTGCGGAACTCAACTCAACCTTGCAAAGCCTCGCCCTCTGTGATACCAACACAAGCGGAAAGGATGCGTCGACCCCGTAAGCCACCCCGCATGCTTCGGCACCCATGACACGACGTGCCTGCCTCGGCCCCATCCAAGCCGCCTCTCTCCCGCTGGTCGCCGCTGCGCTGATGGGACTGGTGTCGTTCGCCGCCGGATGCGCGCCGCAGCAGGAAGAGCCGGTGCTGGCGCTGGTCAACGGGCGTGCGATCACGCAGCTCGAGTTCGACGTCCGCTGGAACGAACTCTCGCCCGCGACCCGCGCCCGGTATGAAAAGGAAGGCGGCAAGCGGCGGTTCCTGGACGAACTGATCACCCGCGAGCTGCTGATGCAGGAAGCGAAGCGGCAGGGGCTCGATCAGAACGATGTCATCCGCGACAAGGCGCAGCGGTACAAAGAACAGCTGATTTTGGACGAACTGCTGAAGGACAAGCTGAAGACGAAGGTGGAGCTGACGCAAGCGGAGCTGGACGCGTACTACGAGAAGCACGCGCACGAGCTGCTGGCGCCGCTCAAAGTGAACGTGTCCATCATGCTGCTCCCGAACTATCCGGCCGCCAAGGACTTGGAAACGCAGGTCAACAAGGGCGGCGACTTCGGGAAGTTCGCCCAGCGCTATTCCATCGACACCAAGACGAAGGCGAAGGGCGGCGACTTGGGGCCGTATCGGAAGGGCTTGGTCATCCCGGAGGTGGACGCCGTGATCCACACCCTCAAGCCCGGCATGGTGAGCGCCCCCATCAAGACGGACGCCGGATACTATCTCGTGATGATCACGGCGTTGGACAACGAAACCATCCAAGCCGACCTGGCGACCCGTGAACGCCTGCGCCAAGAGCTGCTGGCCGATAAACGGCGCAAGCGCTTCGAGGAGGTCATCGCCGACATCCGGACCAACGCCACGGTTCGCCTCGCGGACGCCTCGCGCTACATCACGGAAGATCTCGGGAAGCCGTAGACGCTCGGCCCGTGGGCGACCGCCTTTCCGCGAGGCTGGACGGCTCTCGCTCCCAAGCCCCGCTCCTTTCGTGTAAAATCCCTCTCGCATTGCCTGTCTCGCTGATCTGAGGATACCAGTGGTGCGCAACGACGACAGCCCCTGGCGGGGCGCTCGAGCCCTGGCCGCCTGGTTGGTCCTGGCGACCGCGGTTGCGGTGTCGCCGGCCGCGGGCGCACGCCTCGAAGACCGCATCGTGGCCGTCGTGAACAGCGACTTGATCATGTTGTCCGACGTCAAGCGCGAGCTCGAGCCGGAGCGCGAGCGGATCGCTCGCCAGCATCGGGGAGAGGAGCTTGCCCAGCGGTTGAAGGCCGCCGAGTACATGGCGCTGACCAAAATGATCGAACGGCGCCTGCAGCTGCAGGAAGCGAAGGCGCGGGGCGTCGAAGTGTCCGATGCCGAGGTCAAGCAGGCCGTCGCGCAGATGAAGCAGCAGGGAGAGAAGCTCGACGAATCGGACCCGATGAATATTCGGAACGTCCGGGACCAGCTCACGTTGTTGAAAGTCGTCGATCGGGAAGTGCGCAGCGGCGTGATGGTCGGCGAAGGCGAAATGAAACGGTACTATCAGGAGCACCGGGAGCGCTTCGCCCTGCCGGAAGAATACACGCTCAGCCAGATCCTCATCCTGCCCCGGTCATCCGAGGATAGAGCCGACGCGCACGACAAGGCCCGCCGGGTGATGGACCTGCTCAAGCGGGGCGAAAAATTCGAAGACCTGGCCCTGCAGTACTCCGATGGACCCAACGCGTCGCGCGGCGGGCGGCTGGGCTTCGTGCGGCAGGGCGAGCTGCTGCCTGCCATCGAGCGCGCCATCGCCCCTCTCGTCCCCGGGGGGATTTCGGATATTATCGAGACGCCGGAAGGCTTTCATATCATCCGGGTCGATGAAAAAAAGCCAAAGCAGTTCCGGCCGTTCGAGGAAGTGCGGTTCGAGATTCAAGGGCTGGTGTTTCAGCAAAAAAGCGAGGACGTGTTTCAATCCTGGCTGGTGGAGCTGAAAAACAAGGCGTACATCGAGATCAAGTTTTAGCGAGTTCCCGCAGCGCGTGCCACAGTTCGTCGCGGCCCTCTCCCGTCACGGCCGAGTAGGCGATCGGCGGACGGGCTTCGGCGAGCCCGAGCTCCCGTTGGGTTTCCCGCAGCGCGCGGATCCGTTCGCTTGGCTTCAGCTTGTCGGCCTTGGTCGCCACCACCAGCGGGTCCCGCTCGATCGCCCGCAGCCATGCCAAGGTCTGGCGATCCTGGTCCGTCACCACGCGGCTTTCCACGAGCAACACCACGCCCCGCAGTGGAGGACGGTCCGTCAGATACGATTCGATCAGCGGCGCCCACTGGGCCCGTTCTGATTTCGCCACTCGTGCGAATCCGTAGCCCGGCAGGTCCGCCACATAGAAATCCGGCAGCACGCCGTCGGTCGTACGGACCCGAAACAGGTTGATAGCGCGCGTTTTCCCGGGCGTCCGGCTGACCTTGGCGACACCGCGCCGCTGCAGCAACGAGTTGATCAGGGACGACTTGCCCACGTTGGACCGGCCCACGAACGCGATCTCCGGACGTGTTCCGTCGGGAAACTGTTCTGGCGCGTGGCAACTTTTGATAAACTCAGCGGCGACGATTTTCATGGGTGCGGCGGCGCATCGGTGCCCGCTCGGCCCTCATCTACGCACCGCCTTATGGCCAAGTCAACCCGGCGCCGCACGACGGCGCGGCTCCTGTTCTGGTCCGTGGTGCTGGTCGGTTTGCCGCTCGGCGTGGTGGCGTTCGTCTGGCTGGTGACGCTGCCGGACGTCGGCGCCTTGGCCACCCGCAATCCACCCTCCACGGCGCTGATGGAGCATCGCGCGGCTCAGGCGGCGGAGGCGGGCCGCCGCGTCCGCGCCTCATGGACCTGGGTGCCGCTCTCCCGCATCTCGCCTCACCTCCAGCGCGCCGTGATCGCCGCGGAGGACGCCTCGTTCTTCATCCACGAAGGGTTCGATTGGGAAGGCATCAAAGACGCCGCGATTCACAATCTCGAAGCCGGCGAACTCAAGCGCGGCGGCAGCACGATCACACAGCAGCTGGCGAAGAACCTCTACCTCTCCTCGGAACGATCGTGGCTGCGCAAGGCGCGCGAAGCCTTGATCACCCGTTCGCTCGAGCACCGGCTCAGCAAACAGCGCATTCTGGAGCTGTACTTGAATGTGGCGGAATGGGGACGCGGCGTGTACGGGGCGGAGGCCGCCGCCCGGCATCACTTCGGCAAACCGGCGGCGGAGCTCACGCCCGATGAAGCGGCATGGCTGGCCGCCATCCTGCCCTCTCCACAGCGGTACGATCCGCTGCGGCAGACCGCGGCGCTCACCCGTCGCCAGCAGCGGATTTTGCGCGCGATGACGAAGGCGCCGGCTGCCGTACAGACTCGTGCCAAAACGGCGCGCTAGTCGGGGCTGTGGTCGCCGACCTCGGCGATGTCCCGCTCGCCGAAAATGGCCGACGCATGGCTGTAGTGCTTGAATTCCAGGAGATTGCCGGACGGATCTTCGAGAAAAAACGTGCGATGCTCGATCCGCTGACCGGGAAATCTCACGCGGGGCTGCTGATAGAAGCGGAGACCGCGGGACCGCGCGTGATCGGCCAACGCCTGCCAGTCCTCCTCGCGGGTGAAGATGAGCCCAAAATGCCGCGGGTAGATGCCCTTCTGGTCCGGCCGCTCCTCCGCCAGGTGCGCGACGAGTTGATGCCCGGCCAAGCCCAGCGTCATTGCGCGGGGCGATTCACGGCCGAGCACGCAACCGAGACCCTCCACATAAAACCGCCTCGACGCCGCCATGTCGTGGACGGGGAAGGCGAGATGAAAGATGACGTCCGTCACGGCCATGCTCCCTTGACGACCGGTGCGCCGCGACCGTCCCACCAGCCGGCCGCCATGCGGGGCGTCACGTGCGCGACCGCAAACTCACCGCCCGGTGCCAGCACCAGCGCGCCGGCCCGGCCATCGATCCGCGACACGAGCCGCTTGAGCACGGCGTGCGCCGCCGCGGCCGGTCTGACTCCCTGTGCCAGGTTCGCGCAGATCTCCTTGGCGACTGCCAGCCGAATGATGCCTTCTCCCAGGCCTGTCATGGAGACCGCTCCCCCTTCGTTATCAGCATACACCCCGCTGCCGATCAGCGGCGTGTCCCCCACCCGTCCCGGAAGCATCAAGTCCACGCCGCCGGTCGACGCGCCCGCCGCCACCGTGCCGGTGCGGTCCAGCGCGACGGCGCCCACGGTTTCCCTGCCGTGCCGTTCGCGTAATACGAGGCTGTTCGCTATGGCCCGGTGGAGTTTCAGGGTCCGACTCGCCAGCGCCCCCTTCATGCCGGGACGGCGCCGCGGGACACGTGCCGGCCGGTCCGGCTGCCGCTCGAGGCCGAAATGACGGGCGAAGTCCGCGGCCGGTGCTCCCGCCAACAAGACGTGGTCGGTGTGGTCCATGACGAGGCGGGCAGCGGTGATCGGATGCACGATGCCTGGACGGAGGCCACGGCGCCGGCATGGAGATCCCGGCCCTCCATGAGCGATGCATCCATCCGGCGCACGCCGTCGAGCTGCACGTGAGAGCCGAGGCCGGCGTTGAAGAGCCCGCTGCCCTCGAGGACGCGGATCGTCTGTTCCACCGCCGTGAGGGCGGACGCCCCTCGATCAAGCAGGTGGTAGCCCACTTGCAGCGCCGCGCGCAGGACGTCCGATTGGCGTGCCGTCATGGAGCGGAGGCCGGCGCCTCCATGGGCGAGAATGACCGGGCGGGCGCGCTTCAATTCAGCAACAAATCGCGGGCGCGCTGATACGCGGGATTCTGAAGGCGATCGAGATGAGAGCGGACAAACCCCAGGCCGGTCACGCAGAGCTCGAAGTTTTCGGACAGTTTCCTGAACAAAGGCGGATCCGCTTCGGTGTCGTCACGGCCGATCTCGGCCACGATCCGATAGGACCGCTTCCCCGTCTTGACGTAATCGACCAGGAAATCCTTGTGATAAATGAGGCCGGCGGTTTTGAGTCGTCGCAGGTATTCGGGAAACAGGCCGGCCATGAACAGCGTGAAGTCTCCGATGTGCCGATGGACGTCCCGCTCGCGATCCATGCTCGACGCACCGAATAACACTTCTGATTCATAGAGAAGATCAACCACCGTCTGGACGGGTTGGTCGTCCTGATTTCTGATCTTGTAGAGCTGATCGGTGTGCGTGAACTCCACCAGCAGGTTGGAGACGTAGGAGGTCACGTTCAGGTCAGGCCAGCCGAGGTGTTCGGTGAAACTTTGCTCGGTCAAGGTGCCGAACAGTTCACGGAGCGGATGTCGTGGAGGAACTTCTGTTCCCATCGCTCCCTCTCGCCAAGTGCCTGGCTGTAGTATACCAGAGTCTTGCGAAAACGTGTCCGCCGATCCTCATACGTTCTATCGGCGATCTCGATCTCGACTTAAGCCTCGCGGCTCGATCGTCCTTCCCGGCTGTCCAGCACGAACGTCACCGGCCCGTCGTTCACCAACTCCACCATCATGTGGGCTCCGAAGACGCCCGTTTCGACCGGGACGCCGCGTTCCCGCAATTGCCGCGCCACGTGCTCGTACAACCGCTTGGCCTCGTCGGGCGGCGCGGCATCGTCGAAGCTAGGCCGCCGTCCGTCGGCCGTTCGGGCCAGCAGGGTGAATTGCGAGACCAGCAATACTGCCCCGCGCACGTCCTCCAGCGAGCGGTTCGTCCTCCCCTGCTCATCCGGAAACACGCGGAGGCTCACGATCTTGTTCTCGAGGTAGCGGCCATCGGCCTCGCTATCGGCACGCGCCACACCCAGGAGCACCAGCAATCCGCTCTGAATCTGTCCGACGACGTTGCCGTCGACATGGACGGCCGCGCGTGCGACCCGCTGAATGACGGCCTTCATCTACGGCCCCTCACACCCCGTGCGACATAGCGCAACGTGCCTTCCAGCTGCAGCAGTTTCCGCTTCGTCGCGAGACCGCCGGAAAACCCGCCCAGAGAGGAATCGTGAGCCACGATCCGGTGGCACGGCACGACGATGGGGAGCGGATTGGCTCCGACGGCGTTTCCCACCGCCCGCGCGTAGCGGCGTCCTCCCACCCGCACGGCGACCCATTGGTACGAGCGGAGCTTGCCATAGGGCACGCGCTGCAGCGTCTTCCACACGCGGCGCTGAAACGCCGTGCCGCGGGAGACGTCCACGGTCAACTCGAACGCGTCGCGGCGACCGGCCAGATACTCCAACAGCTGGCGCTTGGCCGCGGTCAGCCGCGGGGACCCACCGTTCTCCGTCACGACGCCCAGCGCCGCCCGCGCCGCTCGTTTCGACCGCTTGGGCAGCACGATCGCATCGAGGCCCTTCGGCGTTTCGGAAAGACCCATCCAGCCCCAGGGTGTGGAAAAGAGCAGTGCTTCTCGTCTTGCTCCATTGCGTGCACGCATCACGTCTACCCCGTTCTCCGCAACAATTTACGCCGCACCATGCCCCACAGCACGTCCAGTTCCTCGGAGCGCAGCAGCGCATGGATTCCGAGATATCCGGTCACGCTCAGGCCGATGCCGACAAACAGCATCACCGACTTGGCCACCCAGTCGTCGGGACGATTCCAGACCTGCGCGTCCGCCACCCACCAGCAGGCGGCCGCCATCGGCAGGCAAGCGCCGAGGACGCGCAGGAACGACGATCTAACCGGACCCCATGCCACGCCCCCCAACCGCCGGTGGAGGACGCCCACCAAGATACTGCCGTTGACCATGGCGGCCAAGGCCGTGGCCAGCGCCAAACCCGCCGGCCCGAGCGGGCCCATGAGCGCCAGCGAGAACAGGATGTTGGCGACGACGGCGGTCGCCGCGGACCAGGCGGGCGTCTTCGTATCCTGGAGGGAATAGAAGGCGGCCACGATGATCCGCACGCCGCCGAACGCCCATAAGCCGGCGGCATAGCACAGCACGGCGAGCGCCGTTTCCGCGGTGTCCTGCGCCGTGAAGGTGCCGTGCTCGAAGAACAGCTGCACGATGGGCCGGCGCAGCAACATCAGGCCGATCATCGCCGGCACGATGATGAACAGAATCATCCGCAGCCCGAATCCCAAGGTCGTGCGGAGTTCCTCCAGCGCGCCCCGCGCGGCCTGCGCGGACAGCGTCGGGAGGATCGCCGTGGCTAACGCGACTCCGAAAATCCCAAGCGGAAATTGAATCAGCCGCATCCCGTAGAACAAATAGGTCGGCCCGCCCGCAAAAAAAGACGCGAGAATGGTGCTGACCGTGAGATTGATCTGGGTCACGGACAGACCGAGCAGGGAGGGGACCATCAGCAGGCCGATGCGGCGGAGACCGGGATGGCGCGGATCGTACCGCCAGCCGAAGAGCAGGCCCCGCACCCTCAAGCTCGGCAGCTGCATGGCGAACTGGGCCGCTCCCCCCGCCACGACGCCGATTGCGACCCCGATGATCGGCTGCGGCAGCCGAGGCGCGAGCACCAAGGCACCGATGAGAATGAAGATGTTCAAAAACAGGGGGGAGAAGGCGGGGGCCGCAAAGGCGCGGACGGAATTGAGCATGCCCATTGCCAGCGCCGCGAGGCTGATGAACACCAGATAGGGGAACATCACCCGCGCGAGCAGCGTGGTCAGCGCAAACTTTTCCGGATCCGCTCGAAACCCCGGCGCCAGCAGCCCGACGATCCAGGGCGCGGCAAGAATCCCGAGCACCGTGACGGCCGTGACAACCGTCAACAACGTGGTAAAAACGGCGCTAGCCAGTTCCCACGCGTCCTGCTTGCTCCGCAGCGTGCGGTATTCCGTGAAGACGGGGATGAAGGCCGAGGACATGGACCCTTCGGCGAACAGCTCCCGTAACAGGCTGGGAATGCGGAAGGCCACGAAGAACGCGTCGGCGGCCGGGGTGGCTCCGAACAGCCTCGCGAGAACCATATCGCGGATGAATCCGAGGATTCGGCTGGAGAAGGTCGCCGCGCCGACGAGGCCTGCTGCCTCCATCACCGAACGATGCGTCTCCCGGGCTGAGGCGTCCGGGACGGGAGCAGCGGTCTGATCGGACATGACGCGGAATTCTAGCGGAAGCGTTCAGTCCAGTCTATGCAGACAGCGCCTTTGGTCGCTACGGCTCTTGGATCAGACGGTCGGGCAATTCGTTCACATTGCGGCCCGATTCGGATGGGCAGTGACGCGCGAGGAGTTCGCCGCACTGCGCGATGGCTTCACACAAGGCGTCGGCGGGCCGATCGGCCCGGATGCCTTCGACGATGCCCTGGACCACTCCGTCCCACGTACCGGGCGGCACTCGGGTATTGATGCCCTGGTCTGCCAGCACCTGTACGCGATGCTCGAGAAGCGACACGAAAATCAGGATGCCCGTGCGGCCTTCCGTGCGGTCCAGGCCGTGGTCATGGAACGCCCGTCGGGCGCGCAGCATGACTTTGTACGCCATCCGGTCGCGTGACGTCACCAGCCGGATCACGGTGGGAAAGCGCCCGAGCCACTCCCCACAACCGTAGGCGCCGATGACGGCCAGCAGGAGCCACCCCGCGTTTCCGGCGTGCCATCCCCAAGGCAGCCAGTAGCGCTCCACGGTCAGCAGCACCGCCAGCGTCAGCCACCCGAGCATCAGGCCCGTCCGGTAGCCGGCCTCCCGATACCGCGCGCTCGCCGCCACCACCATGGGCACGATTTCCCCCGTGGTCCGCTGCTCCGCGCGGCGCACCGCCTCGTTGATTCGTTCCTGCTCCTCCTCGGTGAAGAACCGCATCACCAGTCTCCCGACGCGCCGCCGCCCCCGAAATCCCCGCCCCCGCCGGCGAACCCGCCTCCGCCCATTCCTCCGAAGCCGCCGCCCCAGGCCCCACCGGACCAGCCGGCCCCCGGGCCCCATCTTACCGAGCGTCCTCGGCTCCCTCGGCCAGCCTGCAGAAGAAGTACGAGCAGCAGTGCGGTCGCCGCCGCCGCGAGCACTCCCAGCATGACGCTGCCGAATTGCGCAATGAGATAGGCGAGCACACTTCCCAAGAAGGCGCGGGTTCGATGAAGGCCTTGGCTGAGGATCAGCCCGGCGAGCGTTCCAACCAGAATGCCGATGAGGAGGTAATTCGCGGCTGACGGCAGCGCCTCCGGCGCTGGAGGCATCGCCTCATCCGGCGCGGCGCCTTCAATGGTCTCCAGCACGCGGCGGACGCCCGCGGCGATGCCGCCGGGTACGTCGCCCGCGCGGAACCGCGGCACCATGTCGTAACGGATGATCCGGGAGGCGCGCAGATCGGTGAGCGTCCCTTCCAGCCCGTAGCCGACTTCGATCCGGATCTTGCGCTCGCGCAGCGCGACGAGCAGCAGCACGCCGTTGTCGGTGCCCTTGCGGCCGAGCGCCCAGGTGGTCGCCACCCGGTGCGAATAGGGCTCGAGCGGCTCGCCGTCCAGCGAGGGCAGGATGAGCACGGCCACCTGATTGCCGGTTTTCGCCTCATGCGCCTCCAATTCACTGGTCAGCTGCGCCTTCAGCGCGGCCGGCATCACCTGCGCGAGGTCCACCACGCGGCCGGTCAGGGGCGGCACATCCAGAGCCCACGCCGACGCAGCGGCCAGGGCGAAGCCCAGCACACACAGGAGCCGTGCCCGCCAGGCAGGCCTCATGATGCCTGCTCCATCGGCCGCGGCCTCAGTTGAATTTCACCTCCGGCGGCTTGGCCACGGCCTTCTCGTCGGCCACCGTGAAGTTCGGCTTCTCTTCCATGTGCAGGATAAATTTCGCCGTCAAATTAGTGGGGAAGTACCGTACCATCTTATTGTATTCCGCGACACGGTCGATGTAGCGCTTGCGCGCCACCGCGATCCGATTTTCAGTCCCTTCCAGCTGACTCTGTAAATCGCGGAAATTTTGGTCGGCCTTGAGATTGGGGTAATTCTCCGCGATCGCGATCAAACGGCTCAGCGCCGAGGACAGCCCGGCCTGGGCGTTCTGAAACCGCTCGAAGGCGGCCGGGTCGCGGAGGGTCTCGGGGGTGACCTGGATGGCGGTGGCCTGCGCGCGGGCTTGCACGACGCTGTCGAGCGTCTCCCGTTCGTGCGCGGCATAGCCTTTGACGGTCTCGACCAGGTTCGGGATGAGATCGGCGCGCCGCTGATACTGGTTGATCACTTCGCTCCACGCCGCCTTGGTGTCTTCATCGAGGCCTTGCAGATCGTTGTAGCCGCACCCGGCAATGGACGCCAATCCAATGAAGGCCGCAAGCACGGCTCCCAGCGCATGTGTCGATGTCATAGTCCGCTCCTTCGTTAGCACGAGGCGATTCGTGCCTCCATGCTACCATGCGAGGTTTTACGACGGAACGTGTCCGGAGCGGAGGGTCAGGAGGACGACCCGGAGACGGTGGGAACGGAAGCTTTGCCCAGCACGGACGAAGTGACGCCCGCATGGGATTGGATGAAGCTCAAGAGGCGCTTGTTCTCCTGCGCCTTGCGAAGGAATTTGAACGCAATCCCGCGCGCGCTGATGGAGCGCACCATCGCGGCGACTTCGATCGGCGCATCGCCCTCGGCGATCGCGATCTCCAGATAGAAGATGTCGTCGACGTGCACTTGCGTCTCGCTCTTGATGATGCAGCCGCCCATGGAGAGATCCAGAACCGTGCCTTCCCCCCGTACCTTCCCGCCGGAAAACGACAGAAACAACCGCACCGGAATCCGGAGGTGCTCACGCCGGTCCATGGGATGGTGGGGCGCATTGAGGCCGAGGCGGAAGGCGAGGAACCGATGGCTGCAATGCTGACAATGGAAGGGCGCCAGAAAGAACAGCGCGGCGGCCTGTTCACGGGGCGACTGCGGGCGCGATCGCAGCACCGTATCTTTGTCACAATGGGGACACAGCAATCGACGGCTCATCACAGGTAGCTTTCGAGGGAACGTTCGGTGACCGGCGCACGCTGCGCCTCAGCACGAACTATAAAGGCGTTTCCCCTAGAGTCAAGCTGATTGGCGTCTGATGCAGCGCGGGCCGAGCGACCTAGTCGGATTCAGCATGCGGGCTTTCTTCGGAGACGCGTGCGCCGGATTGAATCACGGCCGCCCGGAGATATTCACGGTTGAGCTGCGCGATGAAGCGGACGCTGATGCGCTTCGGGCAGACGGCTTCACATTCATTCTGATTGCCGCAGGAGCCGAATCCTTCGCGATCCATCGCTTGCATCATCGCCGTCACGCGCCGCACTCGCTCCGGCTCGCCCTGCGGCAGCAAGGCCAAATGCGAGACTTTCGCGGCGACGAACAGTGTGGCCGAGGCGTTTTTGCAGGCGGCGACGCAGGCGCCGCACGAAATGCACGACGCGGCGTCCATCGCCATTTCCTGCCGCTCCTTGGGAATCAGCATCACGTTCCCATCCACCGCCCCTCCGGTGTTGACCGAAATGTAGCCGCCGGCCTGCATGATGCGGTCGAACGCGCTGCGGTCGGTGACCAGATCCTTGATGATGGGAAACGCCCGGGCGCGCCACGGCTCGATCGTGATCGTCTCCCCGTCCGCGAACCGGCGCATGTAGAGCTGACACGTGGCGATGCCGCGCTCAGGCCCGTGCGGCACGCCGTTGATCATCAAGGAGCAGGTTCCGCAAATTCCCTCCCGGCAGTCGGCTTCAAAGGCCACGGGCTCTTCGCCTCGCAGCACCAATTGCTGGTTGAGGGCGTCCAGCATTTCGAGAAACGACATGTCCGGACTGATATCCTCGACCGGGTACGAGACGAACCGCCCGGGCTCCGCCGGTCCGGGCTGCCGCCAAATCTTAAGCGTCAGGTTCATCCCCATGCGCGGGTCCTTCGCTGCGGCTGGAGACAGTGGCCGCGTGGCCGCATATTCACTGATAACTCCTCGTGGTGGGCGTCACGAATTCGAACGTCAGCGGCTCCTTGTGCAGCCGGGGCAACCCCTGCTCCACATACTCCCATGCCGCGACGTGGGCGCAACGGGCGTCGTCGCGCTTCGGCTCGCCGTCCGCCGTTTGATGCTCCTCGCGGAAATGCGCGCCGCACGATTCCTCTCGCTCCAACGCGTCTAGACACATGAGCTCGGCGAATTCCAGGTAGTCGGCGACCCGGCCGGCATACTCCAGCTCCTGGTTGAACGACTCCCCCGTTCCCGGCACCGCGACGTCGCGCCAGAATTTGTCCCGCAGCGGCGGAATCGCCTTCAGGGCCAGCGTCAATCCCTCCCGATTACGTGCCATGCCGCAATGGTCCCAGAGCAGCCGGCCCAATTCCCGGTGAAACGACGCGGCGGTCCGCCGCTTCTGCCCGGCCAGCAGCCTGCTCACCCGGCTCTCGGCACGCGCGACCGCGGCGGCGACGTCCGGATGCGCGGCGGGCACCGGCTTGTGCGCGGTGGTCGCCAGATAATGGCCGATCGTGTACGGCAGGATGAAATAGCCGTCGGCGAGGCCCTGCATGAGCGAGCTGGCCCCCAAGCGGTTGGCGCCATGATCGGCAAAGTTGCCCTCGCCGATCACGAACAGGCCCGGAACGGTGCTCATGAGGTTATAGTCGACCCACAACCCGCCCATCGTGTAGTGGGGAGCCGGATAGATCCGCATCGGCGTGCGATAGGCGTCCTCGCCCGTGATCCGTTTGTACATCTCGAACAGATTGCCGTACCGCTCGCGCACGATGTCGACGCCGAGCCGTTCGATGGCGTCGCTGAAATCGAGATAGACGCCGTGTCCGCCGGGCCCGACGCCGCGCTTGGCGTCGCACATCGCCTTGACCGCGCGAGAGGCCACGTCCCGCGGGACGAGGTTGCCGTACTGCGGGTAGCGCCGTTCGAGGAAATAATCCCGCTCTCCTGGCGGAATCTGATCCGGCGGCCGCCGGTCGGATTGCGCGGTCGGCACCCACAGGCGCCCGTCGTTGCGCAGCGATTCCGACATGAGCGTCAGCTTGGCTTGATGGGCCTCGGCAGGCGGAATCGCCGTCGGGTGAATCTGCGTGAAGCAGGGATTGGCGAACGCCGCACCTTGCTTCCAGGCCCGGTAGGTCGCGGTCACGTTGCTGCTGCCCGCGTTGGTGGACAAAAAGAAGACGTTGCTGTACCCGCCGGTGGCCAGGACCACCGCATGGGCCGTATGCACGCCGAAGCGGCCCGTGACGAGATCGCGCGTCACGATGCCCCGTGCATGGCCGTCGATCACGATGAGATCGAGCATTTCGGTGCGGGGATGCATCCGCACCTGACGCCGCTCGATCTGGGCGCAGAGCGCCGAATAGGCGCCCAAGAGCAGCTGCTGGCCCGTTTGGCCCCGGCAATAGAAGGTCCTCGACACTTGGACGCCGCCGAACGATCGGTTGGCCAATTGCCCGCCGTATTCCCGCGCGAACGGCACGCCCTGGGCGACGCACTGATCGATGATCTGCGTGCTGACTTGCGCCAGCCGATAGACGTTCGCCTCGCGGGAGCGAAAGTCGCCACCCTTCAGGGTGTCGTAGAACAGGCGGGCGACGCTGTCGCCGTCGTCCTGATAATTTTTGGCGGCGTTGATGCCGCCTTGCGCCGCGATGCTATGGGCCCTGCGGGGGCTGTCCTGCAGGCAGAAGCACTCCACGTGATAGCCCAGTTGGCCCAAGGTCGACGCGGCGCTCGCCCCGGCCAAACCGGATCCCACGACGATGATGGTCATCCGCCGCTTGTTGTTGGGGCTGACCAGCTTTTCGCTGAACCGGTGGCGGTCCCATTTCTTTTCCAGCGGCCCCGGCGGAACTTTGGAGTCGAGCGTCACCATCAGCGCACCACGCCGACAAACACGGCCAGGACGATCGCGGCGTTCCCGAGCGCCACGAACCAGGCCGCCACCGGACCGGCCGCCTTGAAGACGCGATTCATCGCCGGGTGCTCCAAGCCAAAGGTCTGAACAGTGCTGCTCACCCCATGACTGAGATGGAACACGAGCAGGACTTGCCCCGCCAGATACACGGCGACGTACCAGGGGTTGGCGAAGGTATGCATCAGTTTCCCGTAGACGTCCCGCTGTCCCCGCACATCCAATGCGTCGTGATACGACCCATCCACGACGC
The DNA here is from genome assembly GCA_040255845.1 of Nitrospiraceae bacterium. Classification (GTDB taxonomy): domain Bacteria; phylum Nitrospirota; class Nitrospiria; order Nitrospirales; family Nitrospiraceae; genus Nitrospira_D. The sequence continues at coordinate 22,341 of JBDZVU010000001.1, forward strand.
CGGCCGTCAGATGCAGCACGTGAAAGATAATGAACGCCAGGAGCAGGCTGCCGGTAACCGCCATGGTGCGAGAGGCGAGGGACGCCTCCCGGTACGTCCGCTTCGCGTAGCCTATGGGGCGTGCGTCTCGATTCCGCTTGGCCAGCGTCAGCGCGGTCCAGACGTGAAACAGGCCCACCGCGAGCAGGCCTGCCCGCACGGTCCAGAGGAGCATCGGCATGTCCCGCAGAAAGGCCGCGTAGCCGTTGAGCGCCTGACGGCCCTGGAAGACCTGAAGATTGCCGAGCATGTGGAAGACGACGAACCCGGCCAGCCCGAGACCGGTCGCCGCGACGAGAAGTTTGCTGCCGATGGACGCATGCGGTTGGGTGAAGAGGCGGATCATCTCCGTAGTCCGTCTGTATTGTACCGCACCACGCACCGGCTGTATCGCCCGTCCCGCGTCATGCCGCTCCATCCCCCTGCAGCGAGGCGGCGCGACCGGCGAGGAAGCCGGTGGCCCAGGCCCAGTGAAAATTGAATCCGCCGATCCGCCCGTCGCAGTCCAACAGCTCACCGATGAGATAGAGACCCGGCCGCCGCTTCGATTCCATGGTCCTGGGATCGATCTCTTCAAGCGGAACCCCGCCGGCTGTCACTTCGGCATGATTCCACCCGCGGTGCCCGCGGACGGGCAGGCGCAACGCCGTCAGTCCCTCGCATACCCGCGCGCGCACCTCCCGGCGCACCTGCGCGACGGCGAGACCGGTCTCGCAGCCCAGGTACCGGCACAAGGCCTCGGCGAACCGCTCAGGCACGAGTGTCGAGAGAGTTCTGAGCACCGAACGCCTCGGATGTGCCGCCGCCTCCGCACGAAACCATTCGATGAGGTGCTCGCAGCTGCGGCCGGGCTGAAAGTTTGCGAACAGGTCCACGGTCTGTCCCCGCTCCGCCGCCAGTGTCCAGAAGCGGCTCGCGTCCATCACCACCGGTCCGCTGATGCCGACGTGCGTCCACAGGAGACTGCCGCTGCGGGTATCCAGCACACGGCTCCCGATTCTGGTCGTCAACTGCACCGGCTGAGACAACCCGGACAGGGAGGCGTGAAACATGCCGGAATCGAGCCGCAACGGCACCAAAGCCGGCACGGTCATCGTCACCTCGTGGCCCAACGCGCGGGCCAGCTCGAAGCCGAATCCGTCGCTGCCGGTCCTTGGGAGCGAGCGCCCGCCGGTCGCCAGGATCACGCGCGCGCAGTCGAGTGTCCCATGCGAATGGCGGACGGCGAAGCCGTCAGCCGCCGGGTGAACCGCGCTCACCCGGTGGTCGAGCCGTATGTCGACGCCGAGGGACCGGGCGCGGTGGACCAGCGCGTCCAACACGGTCCTGGCCTTGTCGGTCACAGGAAAGAGTTTGCCGGTCTCTTCGCGCTTGAGATCCACCCCCAGGGAGTGGAACCAGGCCACGGTTCGCTCGACCGGGAACGCGGCCAGCACGTCGCGGATGACGCGCTGATTACCGAAAAAGTCGCGTGCCGTGACGATCTCGTGCGTCACATTGCACCGCCCGCCGCCGGAGACGAGGATCTTCGCGCCGAGCCGCGCCGCGCCATCCAGCAGCACCACACGGCCCGGCAGGCCGGCTTGGGCCTGCGCTTCGGCAGCGAAAATCGCGGCGGTGAGCCCCGCTGCCCCCGCTCCGACGACTGCGAGCCTCACGGGCTCATCCACCGCCACGCCGCCTCATCGATCGCGCCAATCTCTTGCGTCCTTTTAACATGTTCTTCGCCGTGTTTTTACCTGGATTTTATTCCCTGCTGACATGACCCCACTAGTGCGATGCTATCTTTCGCGCTATGGTGAGCGGGCGGGGCACCTTCATCACCGTGCGGCTGTGGTGTGCCGGCATGCTGGTGGGGGTGTCCGCTTGTATGGGCGGCTGCGGCTCGTCAGCATCCTCCTCGGATTCCGTGCCCGGCGGATTCGACGCACGTCCCGCGTATCACTTTACCGCGCCGGCCAATTGGCTCAACGATCCGAACGGGCTCCTCTATCTGGACGGGGAGTACCACCTCTTTTACCAACACAATCCTTCGCGCGCGTCCTGGGGCTTCATCCATTGGGGCCACGCGGTGAGCCCCGACCTCGTCCACTGGACCGATCTGCCCCTGGCCTTAGCCCCCGATCCCCGCCTTGGCATGCCGTTCTCCGGCAGCGCCGTCGTGGACCGGGACCGGACGAGTGGTTTGTGCTCCGACGACGACCCGGCATGCGTGATCGCGATTTTCACCCACAGCGGCCACGCGCAAGTGCAAAGCATCGCGACCAGCCGAGACCGCGGCCGAAGCTTTCACCTGTACGACGCCAATCCGGTGTTGCCCAACCCCGGCCTGCCTGATTTTCGCGATCCGAAAGTCTTCTTTCACACCCCGACCGCTCGATGGATCATGGTGCTCGCCGCAGGAGACCGCGTGAGACTCTATGGCTCGACCAACTTGACGGCCTGGACGCATTTGTCGGACATCGGGCCCTCCGAAAGCCTCCGCGGCGGCGTGTTGGAATGTCCGGACCTGTTCGAGGTGCCGGTGGCCAACGAGCCCGGCGTCACCCACTGGGTGCTCAAGGTCGACACCAATCCGGGCGGCCGTTACGGAGGATCGGGCGCCCGCTATTTGATCGGTGATTTCGACGGCGTGCGCTTCACTCCGTTGACCGGCGGTTTTCAGTGGGTGGATTACGGCGCCGACTTCTATGCCGCGGCGTCCTTTGCCAACATGCCCTCCGCCGGCAGCCGCCGCCATGTTTGGCTCGCGTGGATGAACAACTGGGCGTACGCCGGCGTCCTTCCAACCGGATCCTGGCGCGGCGCCATGACCGTGCCCCGCGATCTCGGCCTCCTGCGGGTCAGCCAGGGGTACGTGCTGACCCAGCGTCCGGCGCCCGAGCTCGCCGCGCTGCGCGAGAGCCCTCGCGTGGAGCTCGGCGAAGGACTGATCGCCGCCGATTGCACCTTCCTCGAGGAGGCGGCCGGCGACGCGCTGGAAATCGAGCTGGCCTTCGAACCGGGGACGGCTCGGGAAGTCGGGCTGCGGATCCGACGAGGGCCGTCCGAAGAGACGCAAATCGGCTACGATGCCGTCCGCGGCACCGTCTTCGTCGACCGCTCCGCCACCGGCTATTCGTTGCTGCGCGAAGCGCTGCCGCCCAGGCATGAAGCCCCACTGCCGCCCGACCCTACGGGACAGATCTCGCTTACCGTGTTCGTCGACCGCTCGTCGGTTGAGGTCTTTTCCGGCGACGGCCGCGTCGCCCTGACCGACGTCCTGCTGGCCTCCAAGGACAGCCGCGGCACGCAGCTGTATGCGGAAGGGGGCGTGGCCCGCCTGCGCGCGCTGCGCGCGTGGCCGTTGCGCCAAATTCTCCGCTGAACTCTCCATCTTCCTCGTTCCCCCGGGTGTTTTCTCCACGGATTTCCATGGTTTTCCCCATGCACCTTAGGGCTTTGCCCAGTAATCCTGCTTGGGCCTCGTCTTTAGAGTGCGACTAGCGATCATACTGCGGCGTCGTCGCCACCGCGAGTGAGCGGTGCGTACGGCGCGGGGCGAACGTATGATTTCCTTCGAGGATCACGTCCTCGCGACCCCGCTCAAGACAAGCTGATCGTCGCGACGCCCTTTGCTCGTGAGCCGAGCCGACCCAGGCGGTGTGAGCGCGTCATCGGGGCGGCGAGATCACTACAACCTTATATATGCCCACACACCGACCTACGCCGCTCTTGAGTCTTGTGCTGATTTTCGACGTCGTGTCCATGACAGCGGCGTGGCTGGCAAGCGGCGCGGAGGAAGCCTGGCCGCTTTTGCCGTTGGCCCTGGCGTGGGGGTTGTCCGCATGGGCCTTCGGCCTCCACCGGCTGAACCCAGTGCGGTCCGTCCACGAGACGGCCCGTGATCTGCTGGCCGCCGGCACCGTGTTCGCAGCGCTTGCGGGCGCGGCAACGTGGTGGCTCGGGTCCGGCCTTCCGGCTGTCCCGGCGCTCCTCGCCTTTCTTGTTCTCCATCTCGCCGGAGCGGCTCTCTGGCGCCTCCTTGTTCGATCGTGGCAGAGCCGCGAAGGCCGTGGCGGCCGCGCCAAACAGGTGGCGCTCATCGTGGGTACGGGCACGCTGGCGCGGCGGCTCGCGCGGAGGCTGACGAGCGCGTCAGGCCACGGAATCACCGTGCGCGGATTTCTGTCGGAATCGGAAGGCGAGGTGGGTCGCGTGTATGACGGAATCCCCGTCGTGGGCGTCCTCCCGAACATCGCGGCGGCCGTGCAGAGCGGCGTCGATGTCGTCCTGCTGTGTCTGCCGAGCCACCTGGAGCCCCACATTGAAAAGCTGCTGCACGAACTGCGGAACAGCACCGTGGACGTCAAGCTCGTGCCGTCCATTGCGGCCTCCGAGACGCTGGGCTTGGATGCGTACATGTTCGAAGGCGTTCCCATGCTCACGCTGCAGGGCGCCCGCGTCCACGGCTGGCATCAAGCCGCCAAGCGGCTCCTCGACATAGTTGGAGCGACGGCGGGGCTGATCCTGACGGCGCCGCTGCTCGTGATCATCGCCATAGCCATCAAAGCCTCGTCGCCGGGACCCGTGCTGTACCGCCAAGTCCGCATGAGTCTCGCCGGGCAGCCGTTCGTGATGCTCAAATTCCGCACGATGCACGAACAGGCGGAGCGGGAGACGGGTCCCGTCTGGGCTGTTCCGGAAGACCCCCGCGTGACCAAGGTCGGCCGCCTCTTGCGCCGGACGAGCCTCGACGAATTGCCGCAGCTGTGGAACGTCCTCAAGGGCGAAATGAGTCTGGTGGGTCCGCGTCCCGAGCGGCCCATCTACGTTGAAGCCTTCCGGGTGGCGTATCCCGATTACATGTTGCGGCTCAAGGTCAAAGCCGGGATCACGGGATGGGCGCAGATCAACGGATGGCGAGGGAACACCTGCCTGCAGCATCGGATCGCGCACGACCTGTATTACATCCAGCATTGGTCGCTCTGGTTCGACGTCAAGATCCTCTGGCAGACACTGTGGAAGGGCGTGTTGCATGAGAATGCCTATTGAAGCGGCCTCCTCCGCCCTCCCCGGCGACCGCGTCGGAGCCGGGCTGCTGAGCCGAGTCTCGCCGCTCGTCTGGCGGCTGCAGATCGCCGGGCTGCTGACCATCGCCGCGACGACCTATTTTCCCGCCTTATCCCACCTCCAGGAGTACGCGTTCTTCACGCTCTTGGCCATCGCGTTGGGCACGGCTCTGGCAGAGGGGCGCTCCCTGGGGTTTCGATCTCCGATGCACCTCCCCATCGCCCTGCTGCTCGGGTGGGTGCTGCTCTCGGTGCCTTTTGCCGTCGATCCGTCCTACAGCTTCGCCGAATGGCGGAAGCTGGCCGCAAAGATCCTGCTCTTCTACTGGGCCGTCCACGTCTGGCGCATCGCGCTTCAGCAAGGGGGAGCCCGCATGAACGAGGCCCTGCTCGCCGCACTGGCCGTGGGCGCCCTGGGGCTGAGCCTCTACGCGCTTCCCGATTTTTGGCACCGCGGGGGGACCTGGACGGACCGGCCGATTCGCGCACAAGCGCCCTGGTCCGACTACAACTGGCTCAGCACGTATATGGTGATGACCTTCCCGCTGCTGGCAGCGGCCGCCTGGTGCGCCCCTCAACGATGGATGCGGTGGTCCGCGGCAGCGGTCGCGTTGCTCGCGCTCCTGGCTCAGCTCGCGTCGTACACCAGGGCCGGCTGGCTGGGCGTCCTTGCCCAAGCCGTGGCCGCTGGTTTCCTCCTCGAGCGGCGGCGACTCGTCGCCATCGTTGTGATCGGCGCCGTGGTCGTGGTGGCCGTCCTGCTGGGTCTCGGCGCGGCCGGCTATCACCAGGACACCCTGCATCCCTGGACCCTGGAAACACGGATGGCGGTGTGGGGAGTGATGCTTCAGGAGATTGGCGAGCATCCGTTGGTCGGTGTGGGCTACGGCACCAACACGCTCATGACGCGGCTGGGCGACCATCCCGAGGCGCTCAAGGCGGGCGGGAGCCACAACTTTTTCCTCATGGTCGCCATGGGGAGCGGTCTGCCGGCGCTGCTCTTCCTGGTGTGGGCGATGGCCGCCGGCGCGAAGGAGTGTGTGCGCCTGTCCCGTAGGCCGGGCCTCGACCGTTTCACCTGGGCCTTGTTGCTGGCGACCGCGTTGATGATCATCGGCTTCGCGGTGCGCAACGGCTTCGATACGATGTTCAACGGCAGCCTGGCCTGCCTGTTCTGGCTGCTGCTCGCGGTCGCCGTCGCGCAAGAGCCGGCCCCGAGTGCGGCTCGCGCCGGCACCGTGCCCGCGAGCTGGGAGCGGGAGGCGGCATGAGCCAGGCGGTATCGCGGCGGGATTTCGCGGACGGCCCGGCGTGGCCTTCGCGGCTTCCTGCCTCGCAAGAGACCGGCCCGGCGCTCCGCGTGCTGCATCTGTACAAGAGTTGGGCGCCCCTCACGTACGGCGGCGTCGAACAGATGATCACGACCCTGGGCCTCGGTGCCGCCGCCTATGGCATCCGGAGTCGCGTGGCCTTCCTCGGTCCAGGCCCCGCCGTGACGCGGGTCCGCCACAGGGGGTTGCGGGCCTACCGCTTTCCCCTCGACGGAGAGGTGGCGTCCACGGGATGGTCCCTGGCATGGGCCCGCAGCTACCCCCGCCTCACGGCCTGGGCCGACGTGCTGCATTTTCATTTTCCGTGGCCGTACGGCGACTTGGTGCACCTGGTCAGCGGCGTACACAAACCGCTGGTGGTGACGTATCATCTGGACATCACCCGCCAACGCCTCCTGCGGCCGTTCTACGCCCCGCTGATGCATCGCTTCCTCAGCCGGGCTGACCTCATCGTCGCGACCTCCGAAAACTCGGTGCGGACCAGTGCTGTGCTGCAGCGGCACGCGGGGAAGACCGCGGTCATCCCGCTCGGCGTCGAAGATCGTTGCAGCCGGCAGGCAGTCCCCATCCGTGTCAGCCAGTGGCGGCATCGGCTGGGGGACGGCTTCGTGCTGTTTGTCGGGGTCCTCCGCTACTACAAAGGTCTTCAGTACCTGCTGGAAGCGGCGCCGAGGATCCACGCGCCCATCGTCATTGCGGGAGCCGGTCCGTGCGAGGACGCGTTGAAGGCGCAGGCCCGGCGGCTGTGCCTGTCGAACGTCGTCTTTCTAGGAGCAGTGACGGACGCCGACAAGGACGCCCTCTATCGCCTGTGCCGGCTGTTCGTCTTTCCCTCGCACCTGCGCTCGGAAGGGTTCGGACTCGCACTCGTGGAAGCCGCGATGCACGCGAAGCCGATGGTCTCCTGCGAGATCGGCACCGGGACGTCCTTCGTGAATCGCCATGAGGAGACGGGACTGGTGGTGCCGCCCGCCGATCCATCCGCGCTGGCCGAAGCCGTCAACCGCCTGCTGACCGACGAGGACACGTGCGCCCGGTACGGTCGCAACGCGCGCGCCCGCTACGCGCAGCAGTTCACCGCATCCGGGATGACGGCGGCTTACACCGCGGTGTACCGCCGGTTGGCGCAGGAGGGCGCATGCCGACCGTCGCGCTGAGCCTGGTCCCGGGGAAGAGCCATCTGGCCAAAGGCGCCCACGAGCTCCTGGGCGCCGTGGAGCTGAGGGACACGTGGATCTATTCCGGATTCCAGGACATCCGCCTGCGGTACCGCCGGTCTGTGTTGGGCCCCTGGTGGCTGACACTCAGCACCGCGCTCACGATCACGGTCCTGGGCCTGCTGTGGTCCAAGATTTTCGCCATGGACATTCAGGACTATCTCCCGTTCTTCGCCGTCGGCCACGTCGTCTGGCTGTGGATGTCCGCCCAGCTCAACGATGCATGCGCCGGCTTCACCCAATTCGAGCACATCATCAAGCAGACGCGCCTGCCGTACCCCACCTATTTGCTCCGGCTCGGCATGCGGCACACGCTGATCCTTGCGCACAACGCGGTCGTCGTCGCCGCCGTGCTGCTGCTGTGCGGGACGGGCTTCCACGCCGTGTCGTGGCTCGCCCTGGTCGGCCTCGCGCTCGTCTTCGTGATCTGCGTCTTCCTCGCGATCATGCTCGCCATCGCGTGCACCCGCTACCGCGACCTGCCTCCGCTGGTGGCCAGCGTGCTGCAGATCGCCTTTTTTCTGACGCCCATTCTCTGGCAGCCGGGCGCCTTGCGCTCGGCTGCATGGATGGCGGACTTCAATCCGCTGTTTCACTGGATCGAGCTGATCCGGCAGCCCCTCTTGGGCCGACTCCCGGCCGCCGTGCATTACGAATGGACGGCCGCCTCGCTGATCGTCCTGGGAACCGTCTCGCTGTGGCTGCTCGGGCGGCAACGCGACCGGATCGCCTACTGGATGTGACGCCCATGGCCGTCATTCACGCCGATCGCATCGCGGTGGAATTTCCGATGTACAGCGTCGGACAACGCTCGATCAAACGCCAGCTCATTCAATCGGCGACCGGCGGACGGATCGGCCAGCGGGGCGATGTCACCGTGGTCCGCGCGCTCGACGACGTGTCCTTTCGGCTGGGTCCGGGAGACCGGCTGGGGTTGTGGGGGCACAACGGCTCCGGGAAAACCACGCTGCTGCGGGCCATCGCCGGCGTCTACCCTCCCGTGTCGGGGCGCCTGGAGGTCGTCGGACGGATCGCCTCGCTCATCGATCTGAATCTGGGCATGGACGGCGACGCGAGCGGGATCGAAAACATTCGGATGCGGGGCGTCCTGCTCGGGCTGTCCCGCCGTGACGCGGATCGCCTCCTGGACGACGTGGCCGAGTTCACGGAGCTCGGCGAGTTCCTCTCGATGCCGGTGCGGACCTATTCCAGCGGCATGCACATGCGGCTGGGATTCGCCATCTCGACGGCCGTGGAGGCAGACATCGTGTTGATGGACGAATGGCTCTCAGTGGGCGATGCGGATTTTCAGAAGCGCGCGCAGGACCGACTCGCCCGGTTTCTCGAACGGTCCAAAATCCTCGTCCTGGCCTCCCATTCGCAACAGCTGCTCACCGACTTGTGCACGCGCATCATTCACTTGGACCATGGGCGGGTCCAGCGCAGTTGGGACCAACAACCGGCGCGCGGCTTCGGCCGCCCCGGCCCCGAAGACGGGGCGATACTCGAGACGATGGAAAGGAACGGACCGACATGCAGACGGGAATTGTCGAACGATCCGTCGATCGGGCGCTGAAGACCGCTGCGGCGTGCGCCCCGGCGGGCGCGATCGCTGTCGATCGGATGCAGCTGGTGCTGCTGGCCGGCGGCCAGGTCCGTCAAGACTTCGTCAGTCTGATGGACGTGACGTCTCCTGCCATGCTGCCCTACATGGGGCGTCCGCTCATCTACGTCACCGTCCTGAATTTTCTCCGGCTCGGCGGCCGCGACGTCCTCGTGGTGATTCCCGAGGGGGAGCGCCGCGTCGAAGCCTTTCTGCGATCCGCCTTCGGCGGCCGCATCACCCTCTCCATCGTGCGGGCGCCGAGCCAGGCGGGCGCGACGCCGGTCCAGTCCCTTCACGCCGCGCTCGACGTCCTGACGCAGAGCGGAACGGAGGACCGGCCCGCGCTGATCTCCCACGGGGACATCTATTACGACCTGGATCGCTTTGAGCCCGGCTCGCAGCCCGTCGTCTTCACGGCGGACTATATCGACTCGGACAAGTACTCCTCGATTCACCAGACGGCCCACGGCTACGTCTTCGAAGAGGCGTGGGCCGGGAAAAAGGCGGCGCAGGCGCAGGAGCCCGCCGCGGCAGCCCGGTACACCGACATCGGCCTGTATTACGTGCCGTCGGCCGCGGCAGTGCATCGCGCGCTGAGCACCGGGCGTCCCGCCTCGACGGTCGGGGGCCTGCTCTTTCAGCTCTATGGGCCTTCGCTGGCGCTGCGGCCGGTCCTTCGCTGGATCGATCTCGGCCACTTGGATACGTCCGCGAGGATTCGGACGCATGTGCTCGGCACGCGCGAATGCAATCATCTCGACATCGACGAAATGCGGGGGCTGATCACCAAGCGCGGCCGGAACCGCGAGAAGCTGCTGCAGGAAATCAATTACTACAATCGGCTGCCGAAAGAGCTCACCGTCTACTTTCCCCGCATGCTCGAGGCGCAGCTGGGCAAGGACGTTTCCTATACCATCGAGTACTACGGGTACAAGACGCTGTCCGAGTACCTCGTCTTTTACGAGGTGCCCCGGTCGGTGTGGCAGCAGGTGCTGCTGAAAATACTCTCCATCCACAAGGCCTTTGCGTCGCGGCAGGAGCCGCTGGTGGAGGCCGACCGCGTGTACGACTTCTACTGGAACAAGACGGAACTGCGGCTCAACGAGCGCGAGCGCCTGTCCGCCATCGCGCCGTTGCTCGACGCCGAGCAGGTGATCATCAACGGGACGCCCCATGCCGGGTGGCCGGCCTGGCGACCGGTCCTTGCACGCCACATTCGCCGCATTGCGGCGCGCTGCGTGCCGACCATGATCCATGGCGATCTCTGCTGCGGCAACATTCTGTACGACCCCCGCACCAGCTTGATCAAATTCATCGATCCACGCGGAGAATTCTTCGAGGAAGGCTGCCACGGGGATCCGCGGTACGACATGGCGAAGCTGCTCCACTCGTTTCACGGCGGGTATGACTTCATTCTGCACGAGATGTATGAGCTCACCGCGTCGGGGGAAGGGCGGTACGACATGCGACTCCTGCGCTCCGACTCGGCCCGCGATGCGGAGCGTGTGCTGTTCGACCTGCTCGGCAGCGCCACGACCTACGACGTGACCGATCTCAAGCTGCTCGAAGCGCTGCTGTTCGTGACCATGCTGCCGCTGCATTGCGACGACGGCAAGCGCCAGACCGCGCTCTATTTGCGGGGGCTCATGCTGCTGAAGGAGGCGCTCGGTGAGAATCTGCTTTGATGTGGACGGCACACTCTGCGAGCTCAAGAGCCGTCACGACGAGTACGCGTCGGTCCGACCGCTGCCGCACGCCGCGCATGTCATCCGGCAGCTGCGCGCCGCCGGGCATTATGTGATCTTGGCGACGGCGCGCCATATGAAAACCTGCGGCGCCAACGTGGGCCTGGTGGTCGCCCGGCAAGGGCTGACGCTCATCGAGTGGCTGAAGCGGCACGGCATCGAATACGACGAGCTCTGGTTCGGCAAGCCGCACGCCGACCTGTATGTCGACGACAACGCGATGGCGTTTGCGGGCAATTGGTACGCGATCACCGCGGAGGACCTGGTGCGCCGCGCCGCAGGCGCCTCCCGGAAGCTGAATCTCGTGGTCGCGATGGCCGGGGCCGGGTCCCGCTTCGCGCGGGCCGGATACCGCCTGCCGAAGCCGTTGATTCCTGCGTTCGGGGAACCCATGTATCGCCACGCGGTCCGGTCGCTCCCGCTGCAGCACGCTGAAACCTTGATCTGCCTCATCCGCCGCGACGAGCACGCGGCAGCCTTGCGCCGCGACATCGAGCAGACCTTTGGCACCTACCGTCCCATCGTGGTCGAGATCGACCACCTGACGCGCGGCCAAGCGGAAACCGTCCTCCATGCCCGGCGCCATCTGGCCTTTCATCTGCCGATCCTGATCCACAACGCCGACAGCGCCTTCGAGATGTCGCCGGCCGCGGAATTCCCGCCCGCGGCCGACGGCGCGCTGCTGCTCTTCCGCGGAACCGGCCGCCAGTGGAGCTACGCCGCCATGAATGACGCCGGGTGGATCACCGACGTGAAGGAGAAGGAGCCGATCTCCCCGTATGCCTCCACGGGCACCTACTACTTCCGGTCGTCCGTCCAGCTGTTCCAGTTGATCGAGGAGGCGCTGCAGCGGGGCGACACCGTCAACGGCGAGTACTACCTGGGTCCGCTCTACAATCGGATGATCCGCGCGGGCTATACCGTCCGGGGCTGTGAAGTGGACCGTTTCATCAGCTTCGGCACGCCGGACGATCTCCTGTCGGCCGAGCGAGAGGCGGTGAACCGCGAGGCCCTCGCGCGGCTGGCGGAGCGCAGCGCCATGGCTCCCGGGGCGGCGGCGCCCGTGGACGTTCCAGTATGAGGTACACCATGCCCGCTCGCCCTTCACCCAAAGTCGCCGTGCTCCTGTACGGCATGCTTCGGACCTTCCGGGTCACGGCGGCCGCCTTTCACCGGCACGTGGTCGAACCCAACAACGCCGACGTATTCTACTTCGGGCCGGCAGAATCGGATGCCGCGACCACCGCCTTGAGCGGCCAGCTCGACGTGTTCGGGAATCTGAAGAACAATCCCAAGGGCCGCATCGATCCCACGGCAGGCGTCGACCACACCGCGTTCCTGAGCGCCTATGGGCCCGCCATGCGGCGCTACCGATTTCATGACGTAGACCAGGCGGAGTTCGCACGACAGGCGGCGGTCGTGGATCGGCGGGACTGGATCTTCGGATTGAATCCGGCCCGCCTGTTCTCCATGGTGTTCAACATGGAGGGCGTGGTGCATCTGCTGGAAGAGCACGAGCGCGAAGAGGGGGTGACGTACGACACGGTCATTCTCACGCGGCCGGACATTGCGTTTTTCTCGCCCGTACGCCCTCGCGTCCGGCCGGGCACCGTGCACCTGCCCTGCGGCGAGGGCTTCGACGAATGGGGACGCAAGCATCGGGGGAACGCGCGGATTCTGTACTACAAGAATGTGGAAACCGGCGATTACATCGAGGGCGGCGACGCGCTGTCTTTCAACGATCAAATCCTCGCCTTTGCCCGCCAGGATCTCGGTTGCTGGTCCGGCATCGGAAAGGCTTTCAGCGACTATCTGGCCCGCAAGGTGCCGGCCTCGCCCGAGACGGTGTTCTATCTGCATTTCTGCCTTCGACACCGGCTGAAGCCGGTGGTCCATCCCGAATGGTGCTACCAAATCCAGCGTGCCGGGATGCCGCTGGTCGAAAACGTCGCGGATACCAGCATGATCCGTGTCGTCGACCGCTACCACGCCAAGGCGAAAGCCCGCTTCAGACAGGACCCGATCGGGTGCCTGCTGCGGGACGCCAAGGTGCTCATCAAACGTCTCGCGCACCGGCTGACGCGGTAAGGACTCCATGCCGATCCCCCCCTCGCAGATCTCCCTGGTGTTTCAAGGTCCCGTCGTTCGGGGCCCGGGCGGAACGGCGGACCTCATCGCCCGTACGCGGCGCGCGTTTCCCGCCAGCCCCTGCCTCCTGAGCACGTGGGACGGCTCCGACACGACCGGGATTGACGCCGACACCGTTCTGTTCTCGTCCGACCCGGGGAGCCTTCCGGGCATCAAATGGCGGGACGGCCCCGGCGAATCGAACAACGTCAACCGCCAGATACGGTCTTCGCAGCGCGGTCTCCACCAGGTGCGGACCCCCTACGCGGTGAAGATCCGTACGGACTGCGCCTTGCGCCACGCGGGGCTGGTGGAGATCTTTGAACGATGCACCCCGACCGATTCGAGACCGCGGATTCTGGCCTGCTCGTTGTTCACCATTGATCCGCTCATGTTCGAGCAGATGCCCTATCACGTCAGCGACTGGCTGCAGTTCGGCTCCACGTCGATACTGGAGCGCTTTTGGGCCGTCCCGTTCATGGCCGAGCACGACGCCACCTTTTACGACCGCCATCCGCACGCACCGCACTCGACGTTCATGGACCGCCGCTTTCGCACGCGGCTGGCCGTGGAGCAATACCTGGCGGCGCATTATGCTTCGCGAGACGGGTATCCCATTCCCCACTATCACAATGACGTGCGTCCGGAGGTGTTGGAGGGGCATCGCCGCTTTCTAGCCCGCCAGTGGGTGATCGCCGATCCATGGGACCTCGGCCTCGAGTTCCCGAAGTACGCGTGGGCCTGCCGCTCCAGCTTTCAGCGGTTGAACTGTCTGCTCGCCATGGACTGGCATCGACTCTTGCTGGAAGACGGGCACCCGCCGGTGCAGCCCTATCCACCCTCCGCCGTCAGAGTCAGAGTGGCTCAAAAACAGCTGGCCCGGCTCTTGAGCCGCTGGATGGACCGGGCGGGTCCGCTGCTCATTCGCCCCCGCTTCAAGCAATGCGTCAACCGGCTGTTGAGCGTCCTCGCCTGGCAAGCCGGCGCGGCCATGCCGGCGGCCGGCCCGGAGGGACGCGCGCGGCAGCGGAGTCTCGTCCACCATACCTGACGCTGTGTTTGTGTCATCACACCGGGACCACACCTTCACTCTCCCTCCATGGCCGGGGCCTGCCCGCTTCTGGAGCCTGTTGCGCTCTGGCTCCGCGATCCTCGTCCTGACGGTGGCGTGGCTCGCGCTCCAGGATGCCGCGCATGCCCAACCGGTACCGGCCGCCTCGGAGCCCGCGGAGCAGCAGGACATCAATCCAGCGATGGTGAAGGAAAGCCGGGCCAAGGTGCAGGCGCAATTGAACGCGCTTGGACCGGCCGGGGCGCCGGCCGGACAGGTGCCGACAGACGCCACGCATGACGAGTTGGAGGAACAACGCACGCTCCTCGAACGAATCGTCCGCGCCTATGACGAACAACTGGGTGATCTCCAGCGCCTCGCCGAAGCCCGTGAGCGCCTGGCCGATGCCACGCGCACGAACAGCGAGTGGACCGGATTCCCGGAGGAGCCACCCTACTCGATCTTCCTGGCCGATCAACTCTGGGACGCGGCCTACGCCCACAAGCTGGCCATTGAAGGGCTGCAATCGCAGCTCGAGTTGCTGACCCTTCGCTCCGAGCGCGGGCGCCGCGCGCTGACGGCCGCCGATGAACAGCTGCGTCAGGCGTCGGAACGGGCCGAGGCGGCGGCCGACACACCCCGTGCTTCCCGGGAGCGATGGCTGCGCGATCTCGCGGCGCTTCGCCGTCAGGCGGCCTCGGTCACCCTTGAGTCCGCCGAGCTGTCCAAGCGACGAGTGGAGGCTGAGCTCGCCGACACGCGGGCGCGGCTCGGGTTCGAGCAACGCCGGCTCGACACGGCGGCGCCGCACGTCGAATTCAGCGAAGCCGATCTGAACAAGGTGCGCGCCCGTGCGGCTGACGAACGGCGGCGCCTGGAAGAGGAGCTGGAACAGATCCTGCTCGAACGCCGGAGAGAGGCGGACGCGGCGCAGGACGCAGACCGGCAGCTCGCCAGGCTGCGGGAGACGCGTCCGGCCGGGGCCAAAGATACGCCGGCCGTCGCGCGCGCGAAGGCCGCGCTCGAGCTGGCGCGCGCCCGCCTTGATACGCTGGTCGTCCGGGCGGACTTGCTGCAGCAGATCCTCGACGTGGTCGAAGGTGAACGACAACTGTGGGAACGCCGCTATGCGATCCGCCAGGCGACGGAGCCGGGAACCGCACGCGAGGCGTACGACCACTTCACGCCGCTGTTCCACAACCTCCAAGCGGCGCGCGATTACCTCCGTCAGCAGGCGGGCATCGTGTCGGGACAGATCAGCGAGATTGAAACGCGCCTGCGGCATGCCACGAAGCCGCGGGAGCGCGCCGCCATCGAAGGGCTGATCGCGACGTTTCAGGAGCGAGAAGCAGCGTACAGCCGCGCCCTCCGCCGGGTGGACGAAGCCGTCCGCTTCATGGAACGGTGGCGCGCCGAGTTCAAGGAACGGCAGCAGGAGCTCCCGTGGTCGGCGCACCTGGCGGAGTGGGGCGACCGGGCGCTGGCGCTGGTGAAGAAAGCGTGGACCTTCGAAGTCTTTTCCGCGGAGGACACGATCGAGGTGGACGGCAAGAAGATCACCGGCCGCCGAAGCGTGACGGTCGGCAAAATCCTCACGGTCATCGGCATCATGATCGTCGGCTATGTCCTGTGCCTCTATCTGGCGCGCCTCATCGGGCGGCTCGCCGCGGTCCGGCTGGGGCTGGCTCCCGACGTGGCCAACCTGGTCCGGCAATGGACCCAAGCCGTGTTGATCACCCTGCTGATCATCATCAGCTTCATGTCCGTCAAGATCCCACTCACCATCTTCGCGTTCCTGGGCGGTGCCTTCGCCATCGGCATCGGATTTGGAGCCCAAACTCTGCTGAAAAACGTGATCAGCGGCATTTTGGTCCTGATCGAGCGACCATTGAGAGTCGGTGATCTCATCGAGGTCGACAACGTCCGCGGTCGCGTGACCTCGATCGGCCTCCGCTCGTCCACCGTCCGGGATGCCAAGGGCATGGAAACGTTGATTCCCAACAGCGTGTTTCTCGAGCGGCATCTGACCAACTGGACGTATTCCACCAGCATCAGCCGCTTTTCACTGCGGGTCGGCGCGCCCTACGGCGCGACGTCGCAACAGATCATGGAGCTGCTCTCCGAGCTGGCGTCCTCACACCCACACGTGCTGAAACGGCCCGAGCCGCAGGTGCTTCTGGAGGATTTCGGCTCGCAGGCGCGGATTTTTACGCTGAACTATTGGCTGGAAATCAGGCCCGACGTGGATCCGAACGCGGTGGCGAGCGAACTCCGGTTCGCCATTGAGCGAAAGTTCCAGGAGGCGGGGCTCAAGGTGCTCCCGGCCGCCTGACAGACTTCAGGAAAACGGCAGCAAACTGTGCATTGCGATCCCGATCGAGGTGTCGGGGAACAGGGCCGCGACCGCCGCCAGCAACAGGACTACGACGAGGCCCCACAACAGTCCATGCAATGGCCGCTGAAACATGCCAAGGAACGCCGCAGTGACGATCAGTAGTACAAAGAGCTTCATGGTCGGACTATATAACACAGGGGCTTCGGCGCCGATGTTAAAAGTCAGTAAAGCGGCCCGTCGCTGTTCCACGCCGCGTCGCAATTCATGGATTTTCAGGCGCCCGGACTAGGGATTACCCTAGTAGGGGCGTCCCTAGCGTCTCTCTATTCTCAACATAACAGCCCTACTACAAGGACAGAACAGCCCTACTATTCAGGAGGAGTGTTATGAGAGGCGTGACAGAATTGGATCGGGAGCAGGAGTATCGGCGGCAGCTTCTCGCCGCGGCGCGCAAAGGAAAGGCGGCGGCCCGCGAAGAGCTGCTGCGCGAGTTTAACGTACGTATCTACAGCCCCGCTGAACGGGCACGAGTGGACGGGGCGCGGCTCCTCGCCGCGGCGGCCGCCGCGAAGCGTGGGCCGTGGATCGGCTCGGATTTCGCGGAGGAGGATTAGGCAGCACCTGGGGATGTCCCGCAAGAAGCCGGAGGCCCCTCGGCCGGTAATCCCGCGGCCGACAACTATGGAGTTGGAGCGTATGGCGGGGTAGCGAGTCGAGGTAGCATCGGCCCATTTACAAGGAGGTGGGCGAGTATGCCTGTAGCAACTCCGGCCGGACGCTGCGATAAATGCCAAGGGACTGTGCGGATCGAGCGTTGCGTAGACCTGAATTCGGGTCTCGCGATTTCGATTTTTGTCTGCTTCAACTGCGGCAAGCGAAAGCCGGCCGACAAGGAGCCCCATCCCATCACGGCGGATTAGCGGGTTGGGCTCCGGGGCCGCATCATGACGTGCCGCCCCCCTTCCGTTCCGAGACCAGATCCTCCTGCCTGAGCCGTCGTTAGTTGGGTATTCCCCGGCCGTGCGGCACGGACGGCCGCCATGTGACCGCGATGGGTCGGCGGGAGAAATGAACAGGAGATGGACGCGGAATGATACGGGTGCTGTTAGTCGATGATCATGCCCTGGTCCGTCAAAGCCTGCGCAGCGTGTTGGAAACCTACCCCGACTTTCAGGTCGTCGGAGAGGCCTGTAATGGAGAAGACGCGCTCCAGGGGGTTCGCGAGCTGACTCCGTCGGTCGTCGTCATGGACATCAACATGCCGAAGCTCAACGGTATCGAGGCGACGGCCAGAATCAAGCGCACGTACCCGCAGGTCGTGGTTGTCGGGCTCTCAGTGAACGCATCGGAGCAAACCCGGGCCGCCATGACCGCGGCTGGCGCGTCGACGCTCCTCACGAAAGAAGCCGCGGTGGAGCAGCTCTACGAGGAAATCAAGGAATCGGTCCAGCGCCGCTCCTCCGCCATCCACTAGGCCCGCCCCAGACCGATAGCCGCGCCGCCTGACTGTCTGCAGCGGATGCCGGCCTCAGGCGTACGCGCTGGGCTACGTCGGCAAGCCGGCGGCCGCTTCGGCTGGCAAGGACCATGCGGCACCTTCAGCACAGAGTCAAAAGCACGTTGACATTCTTTCGAGAAGCAGTACAATCCGCCCATCTTCTTCTCGCCCTTCATCGCTCCTCGTGTCTTGCGGCAGTCTGATCGTCGCGGCGGGTTCTCATGCAGCGGACCGCATCGATCGCCCACCTTAACCGTTGGAGGGACATGATGGGATCATCCAAACTCGGGAATGCGAACTGTCCGTGCTGCGGCCATGCCTCCCTGCATCCGAACGGGGCCTTCCTGACGTGCGGCCACTGCGGCCTTGCGATCACCACGCAAGCCCTCGCCAAGGCGGTCTTGGATACCCCCGATCGAGCACGGGTCGACGACGACCCGCTTGTCGTCACCATCTCCAGCTGACGCTTCCCCGCATCCCTTCTCGCATCCATGTTGAGGTGGCGGCGCCCCGTCGCTTCCTCGCCCGCAAGATACGCTCTGGAGACTGGTAACCCAACGAGTACCGCTCATAAGCGCACGCCGCTACAGTACGTCTACGGAGAGGTGCGAGAGCGGCTGAATCGAGGCAGTGCGCGATTGATGTCACACTGCCGTCCGGGGTAACTGGGCCGTAGGTTCGAATCCTACCCTCTCCGCCACCCTCCGCAGGAACGTTTCCACGCCGCCTAGCCGTACGGCTAAGCGGGTACGAGGCTTGCCTCGGGGTCGGAGACGGCCCACGGTGCTGCGACGGCCGCTTAGGGGACGTGGAGCGCCGGCGCCTGGGCGGGGCTTTTCAAGAGCGGCTGAATGCGGGCCCGCAGCTCCTCCTGAATGTCCTCCGGCGGCTTGCGGGCGTCGATGACCTCGAAGCGGAATTCCTCGGCCATCTGGTCGAACTCCTTGATGAGGAGTGATTGGTATTTCTTGAAGCTGTCGTACAGATCTGCGCCAAGCCGCAGGTCCATCCCCGACTCCCAATAGTCCATGCCTTTGCTCTCGATGACCCGCAGCGCGAGCGTGTCCACGTCAATGCGCAGGTAGCACACGAGATCCGGCACCAGGGCGAAGCCGAACACGTCGCGGATCCACTGGCGGTCGCCGCTCCGGACGAAATCACGCGCGAAGGCGGTGTAGATGTACCGGTCCGCCAGCACGACGAAGCCCGAGCGCAGGGCCGGAATGATCTCATGCTCCAACCGGTCGGCAAAGTCGGTGGCGTACAAGAGGCTGAAGGACCAGCGGTCGAGGATATTGCCCGCCTTGGCGACTTCGATGGTCTTGGACATCAGGTTGGACCGCGTCCAGCCCGTCGTCACGACGCCGTAGCCCTGCACTTCGAGCCACTCCTGCAGCAGCTCGATATGGGTCGAGCGGCCCACGCCGTCGGTGCCTTCGATGGCGATCAACTTGCCCTTCAGATCACTTGGATTGAGATATGTCAAACCGTCGCCAAAAAACTGTGCGTCGCCCATGGGTGCCCCGCTTCGGTTTGTAGTCCTTGAGCGCCTCCGCGACCAGCGCCCGCATCTCGTTCTGCTGCGTTTCGATGTCCTTCGTCGCATCCATCGTGATCAGCCCGTATTCCTCCACGATCTTGTCGTACTGACTCAGGATGCGGGACTGGAAGAGCCGGAAGCTCTCGGTCAGGTCCGGGCTCAAGTTCATGTCCATGCCGGCTTCGTAATACTTGAACTGCCCGCGCGTGCCCCCCAGGAGGCGCGAGATTGCCACGTCGATGGGGACCTTGAAGTAAAACGCCATGTCGGGCCGCACGGCAAAGTTGTACAGCTTACGAACCCACTGCGGGGATACGCCCCGCACGACATCGCGGGCGAAGGCGGTGTACATGTAGCGGTCGGCGAGGACCAGCATCCCGGCCTTGAGCGGCGGAAGAATGTCGTGATACAGCCGGCTCGCGAAATCGGTGGCGTGGAGCAGGCTGAAGGTCGTGGGGGTGAGGCTCTTCGTTTTCTTGCCGCGCTTGGTGGTGTCGCGGACGAGCCGCGAGGAATTCCATTCGGTGAAAAAGACTTTATGGCCCTGCGCCTCCAGCCACTTGTGCAGCAAGAGCAGTTGCGTGCTCTTGCCGGAGCCGTCGATGCCCTCGACGATGATGAGCTTGCCCGGGTAGGGATGGGGGCTCGCAGCACGTGCGGGTTCCATCAGCGGCGCTCCCCCTCCTGCGGCGCGATCTCGAACACCGCCGGACGCTGGAAGACCTCCTCCAGCAGGTTCACGCGCCCCCGTGCCGCCCAGGCCTCCAATTCCGCGTCGCCGGCGACGTGCAACGCGATGGTCAACGGCCGTAGCTTGCGCACCTCGACGCTCCGGACGATCGAAAAATGCGTTCGGTCCAAGCCGTCGGCCACCCGCAACAGCGCGGCGAGCACCCGCACCGACCGCCGGAGCGTGGGTGGCAACGCCTTGTACGGCTCATGTTTCGGCTCCGGCAGCGCGCGGCGGTGATAGCGCGCGACGTTCGCGATCACGTCGATTTCTTGGCGTGAAAAGCCGGCCAGGTCGGCGTGCGTGATGACATAGTGCGTATGTTTGTGGTGCTGCTTCGCGTTGATGAGGTAGCCGACGTCGTGCAGCATCGCCGCATACTCGAGCCAGGCCCGCTCGGTCTCACCCAGGCGATGCAGGCGTGCGGTCTGATCGAACAACTGGAGGGCCAGGCTGGTCACATGGATCGAATGCACCTCCGGCGCGCGACAGCGCCGCACCAACGCCAGCACGCTCCGGCGCTTGACGTCGGGCACGTCCCGCTCGGCCGCGAGATGGTCCTTGTGCCGCGCGATGAAATCGAAGATGACGCCTTCGCGGATGGCTTTGTCGCAGAGCGTCAATTCGTCCGTGTGAGTGAGCTCCAACAGCCGTCGGAGCACCATGCAGGCCGGGAGCAAGGTGTCCACCCGTTTGGGATCCAGGCCGGGAATCGACAACCGCGCGCGCGTCGTGGATTTGGCCAGCAGGGCCTCCACCGCAGAGAGGTCCTTTTGCGTGACGGTCGCCAAGTTGATGTGGGTGAGCGGGCGCCCGGTGCGGCGCAGATGCGTGATTTCTCCGAGATTGGCCGCCATGCCGGAGGTCGCGATGACGCGAGCGAATCGCTTGACCTTGCACTTGTCAAGGTGCGCCCTCAGTTGAGCGGTAATGTCCCGCTCCACCTGCTGAAGCGCGGATGCGCTGGGCGGCGTCTTCGCGAGATAGCGCTCCAGCAGGCGGATGGCGCCGAGCTTGAGGCTGGCGGCGTACAGCAGCTCCTCCCGCGTCCCCACCATCACTTCCACCGAGCCGCCCCCGACATCGGCCGCCAAGACCGGCTCCTCGCCCAACGCAATCCCGTGTTGGATTCCCAGGAAAATGAGGCGCGCCTCCTCCACCCCGCTGACGACCCGGACGGTCAATCCGGTCTCTTCCGCGACGGCGGCAATGAACGCCCCGCCGTTGCGCGCCTCGCGCACGGCGCTGGTCGCCACCGCTTCGATACGGTCGAAGCCTTTGTTCCGGGCCAGCGTGACGAGGGTGCGAATCACCTCGCGGCCGCGTGCCATGGCCGGTTCCGTCAGACGGCGATTGGCGAAGGCGCCGTTGCCCAGCCGGCAAGTGTCCTTATAGCGGTCGACGATCTGATAGCTGCCGTCCGGCTGAATGTCGGCCAATACCATGTGGATGGAATTGGTTCCGACGTCGATGACGGCAAGTTTGGACAAGGGTGTGCTCTCGTCCGCGCAGGATCGAATGGTGTGCGTGCAAAGTCAGAATAGTGGCCGTATGCCGGCCTGTCAAGGTTTCCGCCTGCCCCACGCGGTCTTGCGGGGCCCGGCGACAGCGCAACGGGCGGATCGGCATCGAACCTGCCGCTCCTCCTAGTTCGCTTGCTCGGCCGCCGTCCGTATCCTGAGGTACAGAACCTGGAGTGGAGGGGCGCCGCCGTGAGGGGGCGCCCCTCATCTGTTGAAAGGCGATGCATGCCGCCGCAGCGCAGGACGCTGGCCCGCCTTCGGTCCAAGCTGTTACGGCTGCGCCTTCTGGCCCGCGACTGCGTGCGCCGGGGCGGCGACTCGCACGCGTTGCGCCTACGAATGGACCAGATCAAGCACCGTCTCGACCGGCGTCAGTTCCGGGCGGCGGAGCATGAGGTGGACGCCGTCATCGCCGCGCTGCGGAAGGATCACGGCCTCCGCGATGTCGACCTCCCGGCCGCCTGATCCGAGACGCCGCCAAAAGCCTGCCCTAACCGGCTGCCTCCGCTCTCTCCATCCGTCTCGGCACATCCACCTCTGTTCGGAAAAGGGGCACCCACGCGAGAACCGCGAGGGTGCACAGGGCGGCGAGATAAATGAGCGGCGTCAGGTGACGGTCGAACACCCGTTCATACAAATGGCCGCTGAAGACCGCGGAGCATTGCGCGGCGGCGCTGTAAAGGGCCATGAGCGCGGCAAACGTGAATCCGGCCGCCTGAGGATGGCAGACCCGCGCCGCCAGACCGAACAGCGTCAGCAAAGCCGTGATACTCACGACACCCGCAAGGAAATAGAGCAGCACCGCAGAGCGTCCGCCTTCGAGAAACAGATAGCCCAGCGCCATGCCGGCGCTCAGAACAATACTCAGCGTCAGCAGGGACGGCGTCGTGAACCGGTCCACCAGCAACTTCCGATACGTGTACGCACCCGCTGCCGCGCCCAGGGAGCCGATGCAGGCGAGCTGACCGATGAAGTACTGATCGAAGTCGAGCCGGTCCACGGCATGGTAGTACAGCGGCGTGCTGAAATTCGGAATGAGACTCCAACAGATCAGTAACGACCCCACGGTCCAGAACGGCTTGGACCGCAGGACCTGGCCGAGTTCGCGGACGGTCCGGCGCGCGGCGGTGCGATCCATCGCGGTCCGCCGTTCCCGCACCAGGCACCACGTCGCCACAATGACCGTCGCCGGCGCCGCAGCCATGAGGAAGGCGGCGGCACGGAAGGCCGCGTCCGGCGCGAGGCCATGGCTCAACCACCCGCCGGTCAGCGCAGCCGTCACCGCCGCCATGTTGAGCCAGGTCCACTGGTGGCTTTGAAATTGAGCGATACGCCCCAACCGCAGACCTTCTTCCACCATCAAGGCGTCGGCCACCACATCCACCGCTGCGATGCCGAGGGTCCCCGCCAACAGCAGCCAGGCGATCATCTCCGGCGAGAGAAACTCTCCCAAGCTCGCGTAGCCACACGCAGCCAGCGTGCCCATGAGCATCAGATAGCTCTTGCGGCGGTAGCCCCAGAGCGGGACGAGATCTGTCAACAAGCCGTAGAGGGGCTTGAGCATCCACGGGACCGCCGCCAAGGCGAACAGCGCAGCGACCGCATCGGCTCCCATGCCCAATGATTTGAAATAGTAGATGAACGGTTGTTTGCTCAGTCCTCCGGACGTGCCTTGCGCGAAGTAGACGATGGCAAAGAAGAGCCCTAACCGCCGCTCCGCCGGCCACGGCTGGGGCGGCGCACCGCCGGGTCCTCCGAGAATACGCATAAAAGGACACTGCCCGGATCTCCTGAACAGCCGACACTCGGCAGAGCCCCGGCAAGGCTGGTGGCCGGGGGACCGCTGCCGAGATTAGAACGTTTTAACTCCATGTTAACGCTCGCTTAATCTACCAGTGTTAGGTTCCGCCCTAGGTAAAGGGGCAGTTCATCGAGAGGAGGGGCAGCGATGACTTGTCAAAAGTGCAAAGGGTTCATGATCGAAGAGCGGCACCCGGGGTTATTCCCCGGCATGGTAGGACACCGTTGCATCAACTGTGGAGCATTCGTCGATCCGTTGATTCAGCAAAACCGACAAAGCCACACGTCGACCCGCGAGGCATTCGTCCAAGCGGCGTGACGCCGTCTTCCCATCCGGCCCGGTGTTGACTTGAGCGCCGGACCGGAGTGGGACGGGTGGGGACGTCGCGCATGCGATTAGACCGAAAACTCGGCCCAGAGAAATGTGTGATCTGACGGGTCTTTCGCTCGTCGCGGCTCGACGTCCACTTCCACCCTGATGCAACGCTCCGCCAACGGGGCGGTCGACAAGATATGGTCGATCCGCCAGCCTTTGTTCGCTTCCAACGAACTCGGTGCCCGATAATCCCAAAAGGTGAATTGCTGCCGGTCCGGGTGCAGCCGGACAAAGACGTCGTGCCATCCCCACGCGAGCGCCTGCTCATACGCCTTCCGGGCATCCTCGTGGTAGCAGACGTGTTTCAGGTGCTTTTCAGGGCTATGGACGTCCATGGGGCGCGGCGCGACATTCATGTCGCCGCACCAGAGCGCGGGGGCCGTCGGAGACAGGTGCTTCTCGAAATAGCGCCCCAAGCGCCGGTACCATTCCAATTTATAGGCGTACTTCGGTGAGGTGATTTCATAGCCTTGCGGCACGTAGGTATTGATGATCGGTACACCGTCGAACACCACCCGCATCAACCGC
This sequence comes from Nitrospiraceae bacterium, assembly GCA_040255845.1. GTDB lineage: Bacteria > Nitrospirota > Nitrospiria > Nitrospirales > Nitrospiraceae > Nitrospira_D. Next base: position 46,838 of record JBDZVU010000001.1, read on the forward strand.
GCCTCGTCCGGGTCTCCCCCATCATCAAATCCGTAGTCAATCGCCTCGGGCTTTTTGCGGCTGAGCACCGCGACGCCGTTGTACGACTTCATCCCCCGGTACGCGATGTCGTAGCCGGACGGCGCGAGAGCCAGGAGCGGGAACTCGCTGTCCTGCACCTTGGTCTCTTGCAGGCACAACACGTCCGGCTGGTGCCGCTCCAACCATTCGAGCACGATGCCGACCCGTTTGCGGAGGGAATTGACGTTGAAGGTCGCGACTTTCATGAAACGGCCGCGATGCTAACAGACGGCAGCGGCGGGAACAAGGGTCCCCGCTCAGGCGTGATCCACCTTCTGCAGATAGCGGCGCAGAATGGCTTGCTCGACCCGGGAGCGGCCTCGATCGGGGGCGGGGAACCGCAGCACGAAGTGCATCTTGCCGGGTTCTGGCAGTTGGATCGTGATACGCGGCTCCGGCGACGGGGCCTCCAGCAGATTGGTTTGCTCGAGCAGCTTCATTTGCCGGGCCGCCTCGTCCATGAACGGCGCACATTCGGCCCGGGCGGCTTCCAGCAGCGCCTGTTCCGCCTGCTGCCACCGGTCGGTCAGCGCCACCGGAACCACGAGGGTGTACAAGCCGAATTCCTGGCCCGGATTTTCCTTCACCAACGGGTTGGTGAAGAGCAAACTGTTCGGAAACACCGTGACCCGACCGGTGTAGAGGTGGGCCGACTGTCCAGGCCCGATCTCGAGCAGCTTGGTGGCGAAGACGTCGTGATCCAGGACGACTCCCCGATGGCCAGCGATCTGGATGCGATCCCCGACGCCGTAGACCTTGCCTCCCACACGCAGCGCGGCGCCGCTCCAGCAGAGAATGAGCTCCTTGGTCGCCAGCACCAACGCGGCGGCGAGCGCGACGAGGGAAACGGCGAATGCCTGCAGTTCATGGGCCCAAATCACTACCAGACCGATCAAAAACGAGAAGACGATCGTGTTTCTGGTCGTGACGACCCACCGCCGCTTGGCCTCCATGGAAAGCGCGGAGTTGCGGGAGATCCACCTGACGATGAGGACCCGCAGAGTGAGCAGGGAGACGAGGAGAACGAGGGATTTCAGCCCGTCAAGCAGGACCGAACTGTCCATCTGAAACCATCCGCTACCGGGCACGATGCTCCCTCGATGATGACGACGGGCCGTTAAGATTCGTCGGCCATCCTCCGATAGAGGCTCCAGCCTCCAAGAGGAGCGGCATGTCCATCTCTTCCTCGGCCTCCGAATCGGTTTTAGCCAGCGCCCTTCGCCCTCGATTGCACAGCGCGCTGCAGCCGCTGTTCAACCAGAGCAACCCTTGCTTACCAGCCCTGGAGAAAACCTGCCAGAAAATTTTGAGTCTCGCGGACAGTATGACGAGCGCCGACCGACTCGCGCAGCTGGTCAGCCGCGACCCCGGCCTCACGTGCAAAGTCCTGCAGGTCTCCAACAGCGTCGCGTACAGCCCGCAACAGGTGATCACCTCCGTGCCGCACGCCGTCAGCTGGCTGGGGCTCGATACCGTCCGCTCCATCGTGTCCGCCGCCCAGTTGGTGGAGCAGCTGCACCAGTGGCCGGACCGGCAACGGGTGGTCAGCGGCATCATCGCCCGAGCGCTCGTCACCGCCGTCCACGCCAATGAACTGGGGATGGCGATCGAGTATCCCTCGCCGACCCAACTCTTCAGCTGCGCACTCCTCTACTCGATCGGCGACCTCGCCATCGCCAATCAGGCGCCAGAGGTCTTCAAGGAGCTCAGGGCCGCGTCCTTTCAGGCCAGGACGCCGGCCGCACGCGTCGCGGAAGAGACGCGCCTGCTCGGTGTGCCGCGCTATCGCCTGGCCGAAGCGCTGGCCCAGTTGTGGGTTCTGCCTCCGTACTTGCAGGAAGTGTTCGCGACCGGCCAGATTCCCGAAGGCCGCTGGCACACGTCCAAGCACTCGCTGAAAGGGCTGGTGGAAGGCTGCGCGCTGCTGGTGGAAGCCTTGACGGGCCCGGGAGCCGCCCTGGCAGCGGAAACCGCGAAGCGGCCGCTCCTGGCCGGCACGGGGCTGTCGCCCCACCTGTTCGGCGAGATTCTGGTTCGTGCGCTTCATCGCGGGAAGCAGCTGGTCGAAGCCTCCGGCCTGTCGTTCGAAACGTGGGACGAGGGCGAACCATCGGCGCCGCAGGTCGGACCGCATCCAGCCGGGCCGTCTGCGCCGATCCGCCGCCAACCCTCGCGCATGGATACACATCCCACCGAAACGTTGCAATCGCTGCAGAATACGCTGCGGGAAGCGAAAGACCTCAATACCCTCTTGGGCACGCTCCTCCGCGCGCTGCACGACGACGGGGGCTTCGGCCGCGTCGCCCTGTGTCTCGTGAATCCCCATGACCCCAACCAGCTCGTCGGACGTCTGGCCCTCGGCGTGGAGCCGCCCGACACATATCTCGGATGTCTCTCCGGTTCGCTGAGTGGGGAGCATCCGTATTTTCTCTCGCTCATGAAGGACCGCGATCCCGTGCTGATCGAGGATTTCATGACCCCGATGAGCGCACCGATCAATGCGGCATTCCTCCGTCTGTGGAATCCGACATCGGGCATCGTGGCGCCGTTGCGGGTCGGCCTCCGCCCCATCGGATTAATCTATTGTGACGCGGGTCCTGTGCCGAACCAGGTGGGGGTCCGGGACTACCAACGGTTTCGCTTGTTCTTCGACCACGCGACGGTGAGCATGAGCCAGCTGGCCGGGCGGAGCTGACGGGGCCGCCGCGCGTTACTTCGCCGTCAAGGTCTCGCGGGTGCCAGGGACGCACTCCTCCCGCTTCCAGCTCTTTAGCGTCTTTTCTTCGTTGAACGTCAGCGTGTACCGGTAGCAATACAAGGTGGGTTTCGGGCCTTCCTGGTTCTTGCTCATCAACGCACTCACCGATTGCGACGCATCGGCGATGAAGGTGGGATTCCAGGGATCCAAGTCCTTGTCGCTCAGCGCGAACCGGTAGGTCCAGACACTGTCCCCGCCCAAGGCTGGAGTCTTTGCCGTGTGGGGCGGTCCCAGCTTTTCGCGAATCTCGTCCTGCGTCAGACGATTCAGACCCTTCTTAAAGTAGGTATCACGCCACGGCGCTCCACACCCCGACAGCATCGTGCAGAGCGCGAGCCCCACGCACAGCGCAACCGCTGGAAATCCGCCCGTCCGCCTGGATCCGTTCATGGCCTCGAATTCAGCTGCTGCATGCGCTTGATGGAACAGTACAGGGCGTAGCCCTGCGCCAGCATGCCGGTCACGAGAAGCCCCAATGCGGTCCTCAGCCAATGGGACGACGGATGGTCGAGCCCGTACATGCCGATCACGAACCCCAGCGCGATCGCGACGATGCCGACGGAACGAGCCACCAGCGCGTTAAGCCGCCAGTTGACGGTGGACGGTTGGCCGCTTGCCATGGTACGAGGTACGCTACACTGGAGCCCGGCGCGAGATCAACTCCGTTTCAGTCGGGCCTCGTAGGCCCGGGATTCCAAGCTCGCCGCCTCCTCGTCCCGCTTCAATTTTCGCAGCACGCCGGCCAAGTCCTCCAAGGTTTTGGCCAAGTCCGGGCCGGGCCCTTTGAGCTTCTCTTGTATCGCCAGCGCGCGCCGGTAGAAGGGTTCGGCTTTCACCGGTTGCCCCTGAGAGACGTACAGCAGACCCAGGTTCTGCAAAGTCAGGACGACGTCTTCATGCTCGGCTCCATACAGCCGTTCCTTGATCGCCAAGGCGCGGGTGAGCAATTGTTCCGCCTCGGCATACTGACCATGCATCCGGTGCAGGACGCCCAGGTTGTTCAGCGTCGCCGCCACGTCGGGGTGCGTGTCCCCGTGAACGTCTTGATAGATCTTAAGGGCTTGGAGGTAGAGCGGTTCGGCCTCCACATACTTCCTCTGGGCCGCCAGCGCCTGGGCTTGGCGGGACAGCGCGACCGCCACCTGCCGCTCGCGCAGTCCGAACTCGTGCTCGGCTTTCTTGACCGCCGCGGCAAAGATGGCCTCCGCGTCGGCGTACCGGCCGCGCTGGAGCGCTTGCTCGCCGGCCGCCATCGCGGCCTCCCAGGATTGCTGTTGGCATCCATGGAAGACGCCGACCACGAGCATGAGGATTGCGCCGAGGTGCCGCATGAGCGTGTGTACGGAATGCTGCTTCCTAGCGGGACGTTTCGATGATGTCATGCATCACCCGTTCGTTCAAGCCGCCCTGGGCAAACGGGGTGCCGCGGCAGTAGGATGCGCCATGACGTCGATCGTCCCCGGCCGGTATCGGCATTACAAGGGCGGTGAATACGAAGTGCTGGGCGTCGCGCGCCATTCCGAAACCGAGGAGGAATACGTCCTGTACCGGCCATTGTATGGACGCCGGGAACTCTGGGTTCGGCCCGCGGCCATGTTTGCCGAATCCGTCATCGTCGACGGCCGGGCGCAGCCCCGGTTCGAGCTGATCGCCCCAGGTCCTTCTCCCCTCACGTCCGCCCCTCCAGAAACGGACGGCGGCGTCCGATAAAGCTGAGAGGAGCGGTGGAGGCAGCATGGCGATCATCGTGGCGGTCAACGGCGTCCCCGAAGCCTACCCGATCAAACCGCATCCTGGGCGCTCGAGTCCCGGCGGCGAAACGCCCGATCAGGCGTCCGCCGCCGCCCGCCACGCGTACGAGCAGCCTCTGCGCCAGGAGCGGACACCGAGACGAGCCGTCGTGGCCCGCGACCTAATGACAACGCCCGCCATGACCCTGCCGTCGGACGGCACGCTTGCCGAGGCCTGGGCCTTCATGCGGCGGCACCAGATCCGTCACCTCCCGGTTGTCTCGGTGGACGGAACGGTCGTCGGCATGGTGTCCGACCGCGACGTCTTGCGTCAGGCTCCTGAACTCGTCCTTGCGGGGACGCCCGGCCTGGCGGGTCAACGCCGTCTGGCTGACATCATGGCACAGCGCGTCTTCTCCGCGACACCGATGACCGACATCCGAGAGATCGCTCGGCTCATGTTGGAGGAGCGGATTCACGCCGTGCCGATCCTGGACGCGGTCCGCCGTCCCGTGGGAATCCTGACATCCCGCGATCTCGTGCGCGGCATTGCGACGCACGCCCCATTGGAACTGTGGAGCTAGACGGGGCGGCCGTTCATCTTGATTCACAATCTCGTCCATCGGGAAAACGCGGCGGCCTGCCCGCGGCGCGTGCCGCATCCGTCCACGACGTTCCAGACGACGGCTCCATTCACCAAAAACCGTTTGCCGGTGCGGGAGATCCGAACGCCGCGGTAATCGTCGCACCAGCCTCGTTCCGTCACCAGCCGCAGAAACCGGGCTCGCTCCTCACGATTCATCGGTTCCGCCGTGAGCCGGGACGGCGTGCCGACCAGCTGGTCCCAGGTGACTTCCCACAGATCGAGCGCCGCCTGATTGGCGTAATTCACCAGCGGGTCGGATTCCGCACCGTGGGACAGAACGACAACCGGCGCGCGGAACAGGCGCTCCGCTTGCTCCTCCGCCGTTCCATCGCGCTCGACGAGCTGGCGCCCGGTCCACCGCGCGTGGCTGTCCAGGACCAGATGCGACCATTCGACGAGGCGTGGATGGGTCCAGGCGATCGTCACCCCGTCCTGCTATCATGCACCCGGACGAAGTGCAAGGCAGCTTATCGCGTTTTCGAACCGGCTTGGCGGGACGCGGGTCGCGGCAGCAGGCGATACTCCACCAAGCGGCAGCTGCAGAAGGCCATCTGACGCGTGTCCGTCGTCACGCAGACGATGACGGAGCGGCAGAAGACACACCCGGCCGACCGGGGATCGCGCTTGATGGTCCAGCGGGGAATCAACCGTGCGTTGGGATCGATCGTACGGTCATTCATCACCTGCGTTATCGGTCGGCGACGGTGAAACCTAAAGCCCCCGGCCTCTCCCTGGTATGATCACCGACGCCTATGTATAATGGCGGTCCGTTTTTCTCACACGGGCGAGGTAGGAGTCGGCATGGCCGGACGAACACTTTTTGACAAGATTTGGGACGCTCATGTCGTGCGTGCCGAGCCGGACGGCACGACGCTGTTGTATATCGACCGTCAACTGGTGCACGAAGTGACGTCGCCCCAAGCCTTTGAAGGACTGAAGCTGGCCGGGCGCCGACCGCGCCGCCCGGCGGCGACGCTCGCGGTGCCGGACCACAATGTCCCCACCACGGACCGTCGGCTCCGCATCACCGATCCGGTCAGCGCAAAACAGATCCAGACATTGGAGGAGAACTGCCGGGAGTTCAACATCACGCTGTTCGGCATGGATGACGTGCGCCAAGGGGTCGTCCACGTCATCGGTCCCGAACAGGGATTCACGCTCCCCGGCACGACGATCGTGTGCGGCGACTCCCACACCTCGACGCACGGGGCCTTCGGCGCGCTGGCGTTCGGCATCGGCACCAGCGAAGTCGAACACGTCCTGGCCACTCAATGCCTGGTTCAAAAGCGCCCCAAGACGATGGAGATCCGGGTGGACGGCGTCCTGTCGCCGTACTGCTCGGCCAAGGACGTGATCCTGGCCATCATCGGGACCATCGGGACGGCCGGCGGAACGGGCTACGTCATTGAATACACGGGGTCCACGATTCGCGCCCTCAGCATGGAAGGCCGCATGACGCTCTGCAACATGTCCATCGAAGGCGGCGCCCGCGCCGGCATGGTGGCGCCCGACGAGAAGACGATCGCGTACCTCAAAGGCCGGCCGTTGGCCCCCGCGGGAGCGATGTTCGACAGAGCCGCTCAAGCTTGGCGCGATTTGGCGACCGATCCGGACGCCACGTACGATGCGCGGATCACGCTCAGGGCGGAAGAGATCGCGCCGCAAGTCAGCTGGGGCACGAGTCCGGGCATGGTCACCGGTGTGGATCGGCACGTGCCGGATCCGCATGCGATCGCCGACGAGAAGACGCGACGGGCGACGGAGCGGGCGCTGGAATACATGGGCCTTGCGCCCAACATGCCGATCACCGCGATCACAATCGACAAGGTCTTCATCGGCTCCTGCACCAACTCGCGCATCGAAGATCTTCGTCTGGCAGCCTCGTTCGCCAAAGGGAGGAAAGTCGCCGGGACGGTGCACGCCATGGTCGTCCCCGGCTCCGGGCTCGTGAAGCAGCAGGCCGAGGCCGAGGGACTCGACCGCATTTTCCGCGACGCCGGCTTCGAGTGGCGGGAGGCCGGCTGCAGCATGTGTCTCGCCATGAACGCCGACGTCTTGAAGCCCGGTGAACGGTGCGCCTCCACCAGCAACCGGAACTTTGAAGGTCGCCAGGGAGCCGGCGGCCGGACCCACTTGGTGTCGCCTGCCATGGCCGTGGCGGCTGCGATCGAAGGCCACTTCGTCGACATTCGTCATTGGTCGTAACAGGCAGGAGCGTATGCAACCCTTTACCACCCTGACCGGCCTCGTCGCGCCGCTGGACCGTGTCAATGTGGACACGGATCAGATCATTCCCAAGCAGTTCCTGAAAACCATCAAGCGGACGGGCCTGCGGGAAGGATTGTTCTTCGACTGGCGCCGACGGCCGGACGGCACTCCGGATCCGGAATTCTTTTTGAACCAGTCGCGCTACGATGGCGCGACGATCCTCCTGACACGGGACAATTTCGGCTGCGGCTCCTCGCGCGAGCACGCGCCATGGGCCTTGCTCGACCAAGGCTTCCGCTGCCTCATCGCGCCCAGTTTCGCCGACATCTTCTACAACAACTGTTTTCAGAACGGGATGCTGCCGGTCGTGTTGCAGAGCGAGGAGGTGGCCGCCTTGTTTCGGGAAGCGGCGGCGCCGGGGTACCGCCTTACCGTGGACCTTGCGCACCAGACGGTGACCACGCCGAGCGGGAAGACCTATGGGTTCGACATCGATCCGTTCCGGAAAGAGTGCCTGTACCGCGGGCTCGATGCCATCGGCCTGACCCTCCAGCACGAGGCCGAGATCCACGCGTACGAACAGCGGCGCAAGCAGGAAGCCCCCTGGCTGTTCACCGACGTCACCTGACCCGAGGTCGTGATGAGTTGGAGAGGCGCCGCTCGATTCCCGCTGATTCTTGCCCTCTTCGCCGTCGCCGCCTATCTCATCATCACCTTCAACTGGCACTACTCGGACGGGAACCGGGCCGGCTACATCCAAAAATTCTCCAAGAGGGGCTGGCTCTGCAAGACCTTTGAGGGTGAGCTCGCCATGACGACGGTGCCCGGCGTCGCGCCGGTGCTCTGGGGATTCACCGTATGGGACGACGGCGTGGCGGACCAGCTCTCCCAGGTGATGGGAAAGCGGGTGATCCTCCACTACAAGGAGTATCGCTACTTGCCGACCACGTGCTTCGGCGAGACGCCGTATTTCGTCGACCGGATCGAAGTCCAGGAGGAATGACGCCGCGGTTCCCGTCTACAGCCATTTCCGCCGCCGGAATCCCGCTAACATGACGGTGGCGACAATGCCCATCAGTCCGAGCACGACCGGATAGCCCCACGCCCATTTCAGTTCCGGCATGTATTCGAAGTTCATCCCATAGATGCTGGCGATGAAACTCAAGGGCATGAAGATGGTCGTGATGACCGTCAGCACGCGCATGACGGAGTTGAGCCGGTAGCTGACGCTGGACAGGTAGATATCCAGGCTGGCCGACACGATTTCGCGCAACGTTTCGATGGTATCCACGATTTGGATCACGTGATCGTACACGTCTCGGAAAAACGGCTTGGTCGCCTCCCCGAGGAACGACCCCTCTGCCCGGGACAAATTGTTCATTGCTTCCCGCAGGGGCCACACGGCGCGCCGGATGACGAGCAGCTCCCGCTTCAGCGCGTGGATGTCCCGGAGGGTGTCGGGCTGGGGATCGGCGATGACGCGTTCCTGCAGCGTTTCGATCCGCTCGCCGAGCACTTCAAGGGCGATGAAGTAGTGATCCACGATCGCGTCCACCAGCGCGTAGAGGAGGTAGTCCGAGCCGCTTTGCCGCAACCGCCCCTTGCCGCCGCGCAGGCGGTCACGCACCGAGTGGAAGACATCCGAGCCGTTTTCCTGAAATGACAGTACGAAGTTGGCTCCCAGGACGAAGCTGACCTGTTCGACCTGGATCTCTCCCTTTGCGCTGGTCGTGAGCATCTTTACGACCAGGAACAAATAGCGTCCGTAGTCCTCGAGTTTCGGCCGTTGGTCAGTATTGGCGATGTCTTCGAGCAACAAGGGATGCAGCTGAAAGCGCTTGCCTAGGGCATCGAGCAGATCCACCCGATGCACCCCGCCGATGTTGAGCCACGCGACGGCCCCCTCGCGGAGCGGCGGCAGGTCTGCGATCTGCGTGACGACCCGCTCGTCGCAGCGGTCAGCAGCAAAATCGAAGATGGTCAGGGTCACGCCGGCGGTCTTCGGCTCGCCGATGTGCACGACGGTGCCGGGAGGCAGCCCGGCCTTCGCCGAACGCTTGCGCATGAGTTTCATACCGACGTGCTTGTACGCAGATTCCTCCGGCCGGTCAAGGCGGGCCTGCCTGCGCCCTTTTCTTTGGCCGCTCCCCTTGTTAGGGTGTGGGCATGAGCTGGGGCCGGGAGTTAACCACCCTGATCAAGGCGATCCGCATGGCGGGCGACGTGGCGCGGCAGTGCGCGGCGAGCGGGTTCGAGGTGCATCAAAAGCCCGATGCCTCTCCGGTGACCTCGGCCGACTTGGCCGTCAATCGCGTGCTCCACACGCACCTGCTGGAGGCGTTTCCGGCGGACGGATGGCTGTCGGAGGAAACGCCCGACAGCCGCGCGCGTCTTGCCAAGCGGCGGGTCTGGATCGTCGACCCCATAGACGGCACGAAAGCCTTTATCAGGAAGCATCCGGAATACTGCGTGTCTGTCGCGCTGGTCGAGGATGCCCGGCCGGTTGTCGCAGCGATTTATAATCCTGTCACCGAAGAGCTGTTGACCGCGGCACGCGGGGCGGGTCTCTCCTTCAATGAGCAGCCCGTCGATAACGCCTCTCCCGCATTTGCTCGGCCCGTCATTGCACTTGCTCCGTGGGAGCAGCGTCTCGGACGGTTCGCAGCGATCGAACCGCACGTCACCACCCGCCCCATTCATTCGATCGCCTGGGCCATGGCGCTGGCAGCGTGGGGACGCATCCAGGCCGTCGCGACGATGGAGTCTGAGAACGAATGGGATGTGGCGGCCGGCGCGCTGCTGCTGGAAGAAGCCGGCGGGACCGCGCACGACCCGCAGGGACGGCCGCTACAATTCAACCGGCCCAGTCCCCGCTATACGGGGCTGATTGCTCTGAGCCGTGATTGTCCCGATACGGTGGCGCGTTCTCTGCAAGCCTTGCACACAGTTCATGACAAGGACCTGTAATGCGCGTGGCCCTGTTGGGAACGGGCATCCTGGGTCGCGCCGTGGCGGAGCGCCTTCAGGCGTGCGGGCACCAGGTGACGGTCTATAACCGCACGCGGGCGCATGCCGAGCCGCTGCGCGCGTTGGGGATCACAGTGGCCGACTCGGCCGTCCAGGCGCTCCAGACAGCGGAGTGCGTGCTGCTCTGTCTGGCCGATGCCGCCGCCATCCGCTCGGTGCTTCTCCCCGCGGAGACGCGGCCGGCCTTGCGTGACCGGACGTTCATCCACATGGGCACCATCGGTCCGGACGAGAGTCGGGATTTGGCAGCGGCGGTGCAGGCCGCCGGCGGCGACTACCTGGAGGCGCCAGTCTTGGGCAGCGTGGCCGAGGCGAAGAGCGGGACGTTGCTGGTCATGGCCGGGGCTCGGCCGAAGCAGATGCGCCGGTGGGAGCCCTTGCTCCGTGCACTGTCGCCCCAGCCGCTGCTCATCGGTCCCGTGGGACAGGCCGCCGCCTTGAAGCTTGCCTTGAATCAGCTCATCGCCGCGGAAACGGCGGCATTTTCTTTGAGCCTCGCGCTCATTCGTCGGGCGGAGGTGCCCCTCGATGCGTTTATGACAGTCCTGAAGCAGAGCGCGTTGTACGCCCCGACGTTCGAGAAGAAACTGCCTCGGATGCGGGAACGCCGCTACGACGATCCGAACTTCTCGACGCGCCACCTGTTGAAAGACGTGGATTTAGTGCGGGCCGCCGCGCTCCGGCATGGATTGAACACGGAGGGCCTCGATGGCGTGCGCCAGCTTCTCGAACGGGCGATCAAGAGCGGATACGGGGATTTGGATTATTCAGCGCTCTACGAGATGCTAGCGCCCCCGGAGTCAGAGGCTCATTGAAGGGGCTGCGCCGGTTCAGGATTGGCCGGAGTGCTGCTGAGGTTGGAGACGGAGGTTTTTTTGCTCAAGTGAAAGGACCCGCCGCGTTGCGCAGGCGCGCGATCATCGCCGATCCTGATATACCACCAGGTACCTTCTCCTTCGGTGTAGTCCTCGGACAATTTCACGAGGAACCCTCCCTCGCGGTCATTCTCGCGCTGATACCACTTGCCGGCCCAGGTACGACCGCTGAGTCTCGTGGTCTCAAAGCGTCCGTCTTTCCACGCGTAGGCGCCATTGCCCTGCTCATCCAGCCGCAACGTCACGACCGCGCCGTCCTCGTACTGCCACTCGCCGGCGAGCACGGAACGGTCCCCCTCGGGCATGTTGGACGCATCCGGCATGGGCAGTGGCTGCTGATGCCCGCATCCAGCCGTGGCAACAATGGAAAGGAAGAGCGCTGCAAGGACACTCGTGCGGACTCTGCCGATCAATTGCATGGGTTCTCTTACCATGCGACCGGCGGGATGACAAGCCAAGGACCGCATCGCTTCTTCATCCCACCGCTCGGGCGAGTCGCCGGCAGGCCTCTTCCAGGTCCTCATCGATCTTCGCAAAGCTGAATCGCACGTAGCGAGCCCCCTCCGAGCCGGCAAAGAAGGCCTCCCCCGGCACGCCCGCCACGCCCGTCTTGTCCAACAGCCACATCGCCCGCTCTTTTCCTGTACGGCCGGGCAGGCGTGAGACGTCGGCGAGCACGTAGTACGCGCCGCCTGGAATAGAAGGAGACAGCCCGGCTTCGCGCAGGGCCGCGCAGAACCGGTCGCGCTTTCGTTGGTAGTCCTGCGCCAGCTGGCTGTAGAACGTGTCGGAAAGTTCCTGAATGCCGGCGGCAACGCCCATCTGAAGCGGAGCCGGCGCGCAGACGTACAGCAAGTCGTTCATCGCGCCGATGGCCTGCGCCCAGGGGTCCGCCGCGACACTGTACCCGATTCGCCATCCGGTCACGCTGAACGTCTTCGAATATCCGCCGATCGTGATGGTCCGGTCAGCCATGCCGTCGAGCGCCGCGACGCTGACATGCCGCCGGCCGTCATACAAGAAATATTCGTAGATCTCGTCGGTGAACACCAAGAGGTCCTGCCGGCGAGCGAGGTCCGCGATGGCCTCCAACTCTTGCCGGGAGAACACCTTCCCCGACGGATTGCCAGGGGAATTGACGACGATCGCCTTCGTCCTGGGCGTGACGGCGTGCGTCACGGCATCGAGCGAAAACGTCCAGTCGGGCGCCTCCATCTTGACGACCACGGGCACCGCCTCCACCGCGTGCACGGCACTCAGATGATACTGGTAGTAGGGCTCGAACAGGATGACTTCGTCCCCGGGGTTCAGCAAGGCGGCACAGGCGCAGTGAAAGGCGCCGGTGGCGCCGCAGCTGACCGTGATGTGCCGCTCAGGGTCGGCCTGCACGCCGTTGTGACGGGCCAGCTTGTCCGCAATGGCCGCGCGGAGTTCCGGCAACCCGTCGAACCGCGTATAGACGTTGTAGCCTGCGGTCAGCGCGCGCGCTGCGCCCTCCAACACGGCGGCAGGGACCGGCGTGTCGCAGACCCCCTGGGCCATGTTGATGCCCTTGGCCTGCACACAGGCTTGCGTCATGGCGCGGATCTCCGACTGCGTGAGACTGCTCATTCGGTCGCTGACGCGTGTCGGCATGCATCCCTCCCGGTCAGCGTCCTTTGTCGCAAACAGGGCCGCCCTCGTCAAGCCGAAACGGTCGCTGCCCGCGCCGGCGAAGCCGTTCGCGCGCCACCGTGCCCCTTTGGAGGTACTGCAATCAGGGAAGGCCGAATGGGCCGGCGGCGGATATCTTTCTCGTCAAGGAGCCTTCACATGGACCGCGCGACCAGGCCGGATGAACCAGCGACGGAGGCGAGGGAGCGCCGGGGCCGGCGGGTCCCCATGTCCGTGCGCCTGTTCTTTTTTGGTCCGGACGACTTCGAAGGCGAGGCCACGCTGATGGACCTCTCGACGCACGGCTGCCGGGCAACCTCCGGCGTCGGGCTCGAGCCCGGCATGGTGCTGAAGCTCTCGCTCTTTCTGGAAGACCACCGATGGCCGCTGCGCGTCGAGGAAGCCATCGTCCGGTGGGTGGATGGCCCGCAGTTTGGAATGGAATTCGTCGGGATCCGGCTCGCGCAACGGGAACGGTTGCGAGCCTTGCTCATGAAGGTGAAACGCTAGCTGTCGGCCGCTTGTGCTTCTCCCCCGCAGACGCGCGTGCAGCTTTGTGCGCGGCCGCCTCGTCCGCACGGCGGAATCGCTCGTAGTACTCCAGCACCTTGCGGACATAGCGCCGGGTTTCCCGGATGCGCGGGATCTTCCCGCCTTTCACGCGATGCACGCCCGCGTTGTACGCCGCCAAGGCCAGGCGCACGTCCCCCTCGTACAGCCTTAACAAGTGACTCAGCTGCTTCCCACCGCCGCGAATGTTTTGAATGGGATCGTACACGTCGGCGACTTTGAGCATCGCCGCGGTGTCAGGAGTGAGCTGCATGAGTCCGACGGCACCTTTCCGAGAGACAGCGTGCGGCCGGAAGTCGGACTCCACCTTGATGACGGCACGCAGTAAGGCCGGCTCGAGGCGATGGCGCTTGGCGTAGAAGGTGATGGCCCGCCGGATCTCCTGTTTGCTGTAGCGGGGGCGCCCGTCGAAATCGGATTTCGTGGGAAGGGGCGTCGCGAGCACCACCGTACCGGCAATGGTGATCGTCCAGAGCCCGCGCAGGACTCGCCCACGGACACGAGGCCATGTCGAGATGAGGTCCTTCACCGTGTGAGCGGCGCGCGGCCGAATGGCGCCTGCGCGAACTCACCGGCTGCTTCCTCAAGTCCCGTGCCCGCTCGGCTTGCGCTAAGCCTTTGGTCTTACTGCGAAACCGCTCGGCCATTCCCACGCCACCGTTGCCTCGAACGGACGCCGCGGACAATTTTTGCCATCCTCACGGCTTTCCCCACAGGGCCTGAAGGCGCTGAGCGCGTCCGCACGTGAACTTGTAGTACTTATAGCGGATGGGGTTCTTCTTGTAGAAATCTTGATGGTACTCTTCGGCCGGATAGAACGCCGAAGCCGGGACGATGTGGGTGACGATGGGTTGGGAGAACCGCTTGGATTGTTCGATGGCCGCTTTCGACGCTTCCGCCAGCCGCTGTTCCTCCTCGGTCGTGTAAAAGATGGCGGCGCGGTATTGCGTGCCGTGATCGCAGAATTGCGCATCGGCCGTGATCGGATCAATGTTCCGCCAAAACACGTCCAACAGCTGCTGGTAACTGACCTTCGCTGAGTCGTACTGCACCTCGACCGATTCGGCATGGCCCGTCTTCCCGTCCGACACTTGCTCGTAGGACGGGGTGACGACCGTGCCGCCCATGTAGCCCGAGACAACCGCCACGACTCCGTCCACCTTCTCGAACGCTTCTTCCATGCACCAAAAGCAGCCCCCCGCAAAGTAGGCCTTCGCCGGGCTGCTGGCTTCCCCGTCGGCGACGGGGCCTCCTACCAATGCCAATAGCGTCACGATGAGCATCGTGCCAACAGCAGCGTGTCGTCTCCTCGCCATCGTGTCCTCCTTTGCAGAGTCGCTGAGTGCTATATGCTACTACGGCCGTCGTAATCGCGTGGATGGGGGGTGTAGGATACCGTCATGCGTCTTGCGATGACGACCCTTTCGGTCAGCCTGCTGCTCGCGTCGGGCTGCGCGGGCTGGCTGTCGCATGGCGAGCCGCCCGAAGTCTCCGTCATCAACTTGGCGCCTCTGGACGGCACGGCGTTTGAGCAGCGGTTGCAGGTCGATCTGAGGATCCGCAATCCCAACGACTATGATCTCGACGTGCGGGGCATCGATTTTCGCATGGATCTCAACGGCAAGCCCTTTGCCCGGGGATTGGGGAATCGAGAGCTCACCGTCCCGCGCCTGGGAGAGGCGGTCGTCTCCATCGAAACCAGCACGTCCATGCTGGACATCGTCCGGCAGGTGCTTGCGTTGCGGCGATCCTCGGAATTGGCCTACGCCCTGAGCGGAGTGCTCTATCTCAAGCGTGGGCGTCTGCCGTTCGAGCACGCCGGCATTGTGCTTGAAAAGGGGGAACTCTCCGGCATCCTGACGCCCCCCTAGGCTCACATCTGGAGGTTGTCATAGACCCCGTTGCCCGACGACTTCGTGCGGCGCCGATGGCCCTCCACTCGTTTCATGATGAGCTCGATGGCTTCTTCCGGAGAGGCGGCTGCCGAGACGAGCCGCTTCCCGAGTTTCCTGAAGAACGTGGTTTCCGCCGAGGTGGCATCCACCAGAATGACGGGCTTGCCTGCCTTCACCGCCAAGGCGACTTCTGAAACCGTACCGGAGCCGGTGAGGCCGCATGCCACGACGACGTCGCTGGAGAGCACGTTGATGTTGTTGCGGCCGCTTCCCATCTCCGTGATGATCGGCACGTCGACATAGCGGGAGATCTTGTCCTTAGCCGTCGGAAGGATGCCCACCGTAAGGCTTCCGCCGACGCGTTTCGCCCCTTCACACGCCGCATCCATGACGCCCACATCCCGGCCGCCGGTCAGCACCACCCATCCGCGGCGGGCAATGAGTTCGCCCAGCACGCGGGCGTTATCCAGATCCTTCCTCTTGGCTTTGGCCGGGCCCATGACTCCCACAACAAATCGCATGATCATGCTCCGCTAGAATCGCGACGCCGCTAAGCTGATCTCGGCATAGGACCAGGCCGACTCGAATGCCGCTTCCACCGTTTCCGCTTCGCCGGACTTGCCCTGCGCGCGCAGGCTCTGCACCAACCCGAACAACGCCCAGCCATTGTGTGGATTGCGTGTCAGATCGGCCCGATACACGGCTTCGGCCCCAGCGGGCTGCCCCGCGATCAGCAAGGCGGCGCCGTAATAATGCCGAACCGGCAGCGGCCAATACGGCGGCTCGGTGTAGGGGAGGCCGTCCTCCAGCTTGACGGCCTCCTGAAACGATTTGAGCGCGTCCTGATGCCGCTGCCGGCGGACGGCGATATCCGCCGCCAACAGACGCTCCGCAATCTTGAGCAGCGTCCGCTGGGTCTTCTGCTCCGGCGTGCGGTCGCGTCCCAGGCGCTTCGCCAGAGCCGAAAGGGCGACGAGCTCTCCTTCAGCTCCCGGGAGGCGGCCCGTGGCTGCTAGGGCGAGACCACGCCCCAGCCGCCAGATGCCGTTGAACAGCGACAGTCCCTTGGGAGGAACCGGTTCGCGGAGCAACTCGTCCCATCGGCCGAAGCGGATCAGCGAATAGATCGGCAGCGTCAGGTACTGCTCTTTCCACAGCTCCTTCGCAGCCTCCTCCGGCGCGATCTTCGCCGTCAGCTCGCGGGCCGTCTTGATGGCCTCCGTTTCCCGGCCTTCCATGATGAGGGCGGCCCAGCGGAAATGCAGATTGTGCGTGTAGTAGCCCGCGGGATAGATCCCGTTCAGTTTGCGGCGCGCGAGATAGGCCTCGTCCACGTGGGCGGCGTGCGCGTTTCGCTCGGCCGCCTCATGGTACTTTCCCAGCCGGATATAGATATGGGCCGGCATATGCACGAGGTGTCCGGCGCCCGGCATCAATCCCGGCAGCCGCTCCGCACAGGGCAGCGCCCGCTCGGGCGCGGAAGACGCTTCCACCGCATGAATGTAGAAGTGGCAGGCACCTGGATGATCTGGAGCCTGAGCGAGAACGGCCTCCAGCGTCGTGACGATCTCTTCCGTACCCGGCTTCGGCTTTCCCTCCGCCGTCCAGAGATCCCACGGGTGAAGGTTCATCAGCGCATCGGCAAATAGCGTTCCGGCGTCCGGATAGTCCGGAAACTGACGCCAGAGCGCGCGCATCGCCTGCGCGTAGGCCTTGTCGAGGGCCGTTCTGCCGCCCGATTTGGCGCTGTACCGCTTCCCGAGGGCATCGATGTACGCCTGCTCCGCCGGACTGACGCCGGCCCGGCGCGCACGCGCTTTTTGCAGTGCCTCCCATGCACGGCGTTCCGCCTGTCTGTCCATCGGCTGGTTGATGTTGGGACCCAGCGCCAAGGCAATGCCCCAATAGGCCATCGCCGCCGACGGATCGAGGCGCGCAGCCTCCTCGAAGGAGTGGATCGCTTCTTCATGGTTGAAGCCGTACACCAGCCGCAACCCTTGATCGAAATAGCGCTGCGCCCGTTCGGACTCGGTGGTAATGCGGTGGTGCCAGGAGCCGAGATCGTCGAACAGCGGCACCTCGTCCGCAAGATCCGTTCCGGCGCGGGCGAAGGTCCACCCGGGCTGGAGCAGGATGACGGAGATCACCCCCAGTCCAACAAGGAGCCGCCGGAGCCGGGCCATTCCCGAAGGGCGATCACACACGGAGCGGCGACTCACTGAATTGGGGCGAACGAAACCATCAGAGGGTAAGCGATGAGGAAGCGGAACTGTCCTTCCGAGGCACCGACTTCTCTTTGGCCGGCCGTTCGCGCGCCGGGCGGTTTCGCTTGCCGGGGCCCGCTGCGACGCCGGTGGCTGATGCGAAGGCGTTGCTCTCCAGTTCCTGACCCAAGTAGACGAGCACCTGCTGTTGGGAGACGACCAAGGCTTTGAGCTCATGGATCTGCGCGGACAAGCGCGCAATGTCCTGCTGCTGAGCCAACAGGAAGGCGCGCAATTCGGCGATCTCCTCCGGTTGCACGTTGAGCCTCGATGCCTCTAGTGGCGCCGTAGGCGGGGCGCTGACTGGGCCCGCTGCCGAATCGTGGACCCCGCCGGACATGTCGGGATCCGTGCTCGGCCCTCCACTGCGATGCTCCGGTGCCGCTTCCAAGGGCTGCTGCGCAGGCGCGGCCCCGGCCCGCATCAGATTCGCCACGACGTCCGCGAGGCCTCGTATGCACCGGGCCCCCGTTTCAACGATGGCTTGCCCCAGAGGCCGCTTGACCGGCCGGGCCGCCGACAGCTGCTCGGGCGAGGGGATGCGGCGGATGATCTGGATGGGCTCGTCGCTGAACCGACGGGACATAGGCGCCTCCTCGTTGGAACCCACGATCTTCCTAATGCAAACTACGGACGTCCAACGCGCCGGCCGGAACGAGTCGTTCGCCAGTCAGCACGATGCGGCGCTGACCAGTGTCTACTCCTGAGCGCTGGCAGAGTCAACGTTTTTCCTTTGCAGCAGGGGTCTGGCGTTCGAAGTCCGGTCAGAATCGGGTCACGCTCGAGAAGTAAAACTGGGGCAGCGCCACGGCCGGCACCAGCATCTTGCCGGTCTCCGACGTGACGGCCTCCAAGGGGACTGTCCAGGCGTCGACATGGCGAAACGCCCGCAGCGGGCTCTCGTGGAAGCGAAAGTTCTTAATCGGCGCGACAATCTCGCCCTTTTCGACGAGGAACGTGCCGTCACGCGTCATGCCGGTCAGGGTCAGATCGGCCGGATTGACCGTCCGGATATACCAGAAGTTCGTGACCAGGACTGCGCGGTCCACTTGTTTGATCAGGTCCTGCACCCTGTCGCGCGCCGCGCCCGCCGCGAACAGCGAAGGGGCCTCCAGGGTGGGGATGGGACTGACGCCCTGCTTCGCCGCCGTGAAGCGATCGTAGGCCAGTTGCCGCAACACGCCGCGGTCAATCCAGACCGCGGCTTCGCTGGGCAATCCTTCCTGCGTGAAGCCGACGCCGAACAGATCGTTGTGGCCGGGGGCATTTTGAAGGGTCAGGCGGTCGTCGACGACCCGCTGCCCCAGCTCGCTGGAGAAGGCACTGGTGCCTTTCTCGTACGATTTGGCGTCCAAGGACCAGATGAGATGACTCCACAGGCCTGCGACCGCGGCCGGTTCCAGGATGACGGGATACCAACCGGGCACGAGGTCTCGCGGCTCGCGGCCGAGCTTGGCTTTGTGAATAGCCGCCAACGTCCGCTCCTGGATTCTTAAGTGATCGATCGATCGGTGGGCCGCGGCGCTCCAGCCCGTGGCCTCCCCCGCCTGGACCGTCAGGCTGAATCGTGCGTCGGTGCGCTCTTCGTACGCAAAGAGGTGATTGTTCGCGGCCACCCCGACGGCTGCGGTGGACGACGCGACCAGTCCGGCCGCCATCATGTTCTCCATCCGGCAGAGTCCGATGGCCTCGTTGGCGTACTCCAAGCGGCGCGCGGGGCCGGCCGACGCGGTTTCCGGCCGAAAGGTGGGTCGGACGGGAAAGGCAGCGGGCGGGGGCGGGGGCTGATATTCCGGATCCTCGGGCGACCATCGCGCCACCCGTTCGGCGCGGACGAGGGTGTCTTGAATCGCGCCGGCCGTAAAGTCCGTGGTGCTGGCGGCACCCCGTTTCCGCCCGAACGCCAGCGTGACGCTCAGCGTGCCCCGGCGCGTGTTGACGTTCTGCACGATCTGATTGTTGGCAAAGCGCGTGGTGCCGACGTGCTGATCGTGAAGCGTGACCAGCGTGTGGTCGGCCCGGGAACGAGTCAGCACCACATCGGCCAGGAAGCGAAACTCCTCGCGGCTGGTCATCTTCGGCCAGGCTTTGGGCGCCGCGAGGGTCATGTCCGCTCCTCGCCGGCTATGACATCCACGCCGCGAAAGCGGGCATGCGAGGCGGGATGCGACATCCAACCGGCCTGGCCCGGCTGGCCTTTGCCGCAGGTGATGAACCCGTGGCGCCGTCGGTGCGACCGGTCGGCCACGCCGTCACAGCGGTTCCAAAATTCCGGGGTGATGCCGTGATAGATCGCGTCGCGTACCATGTGCGTGCGCTTGCCGCCCTCGATCAGCCAGAAGGCGTCGCCGCCGAATTGAAAATTGTACCGGCGCTGGTCGATGCTGTACGAGCCGTGTCCCTCGATGTACAGGCCTCGTTTGACGTCGCCGATCAGTTCCTCCAGCGTCGCCGTGCCTGGTTCGAGACCGATATTGGCGATCCGCACGATCGGGACCGCTCCCCAACCGTCGGCCCGGTTGGAGCCGCGCGAACGCGGCTCGCCGATTTTGTGCGCCACCTCCCGGTTGGTGCAGTAGCCGACGAAGAGGCCGTTCCGCACGATGTCCCACTGCTGGCACGCCACGCCGTCGTCGTCGTAGCCGGTCGCGGCCAGCGTCTCCGGCTCCGTGTTGTCCGCGACGAGCGTGACGTGCGGCGACCCATACCGAAAATTGCCGAGTTTGTCGGGCGTCAAAAAGCTGGTTCCGGCGTAATTCGCTTCATAGCCGAGCGCCCGGTCAAGCTCGCTGGGATGGCCGCAGGATTCATGCATGGTCAGCGACAGGTGTTCCGGATCCAGCACGAGATCGTACCGGCCGGGACGGACGACGGGGGCTTGCACCTTCTCCATCGCTTCCGCGGCCACCCGCTCGGCCTCGCGCACGAAGTCGGCCGCTTCGATGAGCTCATAGCCGGTGCGCAGATGAGGGGTGTTGTGGCTGCGCGACGCAAACCGCCCATCGTGCAGCGCCGTCGCCGAACATTCCCCCTGCGTCGCGAGCAGGTCGAATTCCAGGTGCGTTCCTTCGGTGGAGACGAACAGCTTGCGGTCCCGCCGGGCCCACAGGGCCGCCGCGCTGCGGGCGATGCCTGGGCGACGCTGCAATATGTCCATGGTGGTGAGCAGGAGATCCGCCTTCTTTTCGAGAGGCACGTCGAACGGGTTTATTCGGCAGGCGGTGACGACGCGGTCTCGATGGACCGGCTCGGGCACCAGTTTGACGCGCTCGATCGCTACGGAAGCCGACCCTTTGGCGATCTCCACCGCCAGGTCGGCAACCCGAGGCACTTCCTCCAGCGACAGGATCGAGCTCGCGGCGAAGCCCCATCCCCCATGATAGAGCACGCGCACCCCAAACCCGACGTCTTCGGCATCCGTGACGGACGCGATGCGCCGGTCTTCGCCGCGCAGGCTTTGAATCGTGCTGTGTTGAATGCGGACATCACCGTACTCGGCTCCGGACGCCGTGATGCGCCGGAGAGCAAGATCGGCGAGTTCGTCCCAGTTCGCAGCGGGCATCAGGGGCCACAACGATCGAGGCTGTGCGTCGTTCAGTATATCAGTCGGACGGCCCCGCTTGGAGGGCCGGCCCTTCGGCCGTGAACGGGGACGCTCACACCGCGGTCCCCATCCGTGAGGCGTCGACAAACTGCTCGGTCGCGTCGTCGATGGCCCGCCCCTGACGTCCTTTGGGCGGCAGGATAAACAACCGCTTGCCGTTCACCCGGCTGTGCGGCCGCGGTGGAAGCGTCAGTTCGTACTTCACCGGCCGCCGGTGATCGGCGAGCTGCAGCTCCGGATTGTAGACGCTGTTGAACTTCCAGAGCATCCTGACGAAGTTCGTCTGCCCGCGCAGGAGATGCCCTGCCGCAATCTTCATGGTGCTCTTGAGGGCGGCCCAGCCCAGATGCTTGTGATTGAGCACCTGCTGGGTCTTCACCAGCTCGGCGTAGAATTCGGGCAGGGGCAGCGTGGTCGGCAGCACGGCGTGTTGGATGTCGTACAGTCGATAGTCCCGGGTCTGAAACGGTCGGGTCTCCGTGTGCCAGCTCTCGGTGCCCGGGTACGGCGTGTTCACGCTGATGTTGACGATCTCGGGAATCTCCAAGCACCATTGGCGCACCGTTTCGAAGCGGCTGCGGTCCCAGGACGGATCCGCGATCAAGTTGATCGCCACGGTGATGCCCATCGATCGCGCATATTCCAGCGCTTCGAAGTTACGGCCCAGTGAGATGCGTTTGCGGTGCATCTTCAGACCCGCCTCGTCGATCGCTTCCACGCCGAGGAACATGTACTGAAGGCCGAGCCGTTTCCAGAACTGAAACACGTCCTTGTTGCGGAGCAACACGTCGCCGCGGGTCTCGAGGTAGTACTGCTTCTTGATGCCCTGCCTGGCGATGGCCTCGCCGATCGCCAGTCCGTGCTGAGCCTGGATGAACGCCACGTCGTCGACGATGAAGATCCCGGGTTCGGCGACCCGCGCCAGGTCTTCGGCGGCCTTCTCCGGGCTGATGACCCGGTAGCTGCGGCCGTAGAAGGTCCACGCGCTGCAGAAGGAGCAATCCCATGGGCAGCCGCGCGCGAATTCGACGGATGCGCACGGATCGAGCACGCCGATGAAATACTTGCGCCGATGGCGCAACAGGTCGCGAGCCGGCCTGAGATCGTCCAAGCTATGCACCATTTTCGCGGCGGGCCCTTCGCCCGTCGGCGTGACGGCTCCCGGCACCTCATGCACGCGCGATCGGTCCTCTTTGACGGCATCCAGCAGGGACGCAATCGCCGCTTCGCCTTCCCCTTTCACGATGCAATCGATGGCGCCCTCGCCGTGGTCCAGAAAGTCTTTGGCCACGAACGACGCGCTGTGCCCCCCTACGGCGATGAAGACGCGCGGATGGCGGACCTTCGTCGCCTTGGCCAGATCCACGATTTCCGGCACGTTGGCGAGGTAGTTGCACGAAAAGAGGACCACGTCCGGATTCCACTCCCCGACCATGCGCTGATAGTCGCGGGGTGTTTCGACCTGCAAGTCCAGCAGGCGCACGTCATGGCCGGCGCGCCGCACGGCCTCTGCGACCAGTTCAAGTCCGAGCGGTTCCAACCGCAGATAGATCTTGGTGTACATGAGCGGCCCGGGATGCACGGCGAGCACTTTCATGGAGACCTCCAGCCTGAGTCAGTTGATGCTGGCAGACTGGCGGCTTCTCCTTCAACCGTTTCCTGTGCGGACAAAATAGGTTTTGCATCGATGGCGCGCCTTGCCGTACGATAGTTCCCTCGTGTCGTTCGCCCCCCGTACCGCACGCCAGCGTCTCGTCGACCTCCTCGTCGGAACCCGACTGTCGTCTCACCAATTGGCTCAGCTGTTGGGTATCCCAGAGCGGCAGGTGGAGGATCACCTGCTCCACGTCGTCCGCACGCTCGCGCGGGACCGCGAGCGGCGTTTTGTGCTCGACCCCTCGGCGTGCCAGGATTGCGGCTTCGTCTTCCGGGATCGAACCAGACTGACGCGGCCGAGCCGCTGCCCCGCTTGCCGGAGCGAAGCGACGACGTCCCCACGCTACGGCATCGAACCACGGTGACGGCGCATCACGGATAGCCGATGCGCTGCCACAGCCGGGGCAGGTCCGGCGCATCGCCACCGTACGCCGCGCGGGCGACCTCGGGCCGGTTGGTGAAGATGCCGTCTGCGCCGCCCGCCGCCACCATCCACATCTCCCAACGATCGTCGACCGTCCAGCAATGGACGATGAGCCCGGCCCGGTGCGCGCGCCCCGTATACCAGGGCCAGGTGGCGACATAGCGGGCGCCGCCTAATTTTTTGGACCAATGGGGCCCCAATGCCCAGCGTGCACCCCACGTCCCGATCCCCTGGCCCAGCGCCGCGGCCTGGGCCACGAGGCCGTCCCACGAAGCCTCCGACGCCATGACTTCATCGACGAGAAGCAGGCGGGGGACGTCCGGCGCCAAGTCTTTCAAGCGCGCTAGGCTGTCGGGCTCGAACGATTGGAACACCAGCCGAGCTCCCATCGCAGCGCCCCCGCGTTGAATCCAACCACGGTCGGTCAACAACTGGACCAGTTCCCGTTCAATCCCGGCATACCGGTGAGCGGCCTTCGTCTCGATATAGAGCCCGGGACGCGGCGAGCCCGACTCGGCGATCTCAAGGATCTGCTCGATCCGAAGAATTTTTAGATCCCGGAAGGCGCTTCTCGCACGCGCGGGGTGCCGGAGGTTGAACCAGGTGCCGGCGTCCAGCCGTTGGAGCTCCGCATAGGTAAACGTGTCCACCGTGTCCCGTTCACGGCCGGGAAAGATTTCGGCGATGTTCGTCGTGCGGGACAGATCATCGTCGTGCAGGGCGACCAGCACCCCGTCTTGCGTCCGCTGGATGTCGAATTCGAGGTAGGAGGCCCCCAGCTCGCGGGCCAACAGAAAGGCAGGCCGGGTCTCCTCTGGTGCGAGGTACGAAGCCCCGCGGTGAGCGATGATCGCCGGCCGTGGCATCCCCAGCCGCTCGGCGAGGTTCCTGCCGTCCCATGGGCGCCCGAGCAAGCCGAACATCAGGACCAGCGCAGCCCCCACGAGGCTCGCGCCGGCCACGCCCCCGATGACGAGCTTGAGCCACATGCCCACGGACGTGTGTTTCGACCTTTTGAGCCGGCTTGTCAAGCCGACGTACCGACTTGCCCTGAGAAGTCGGGACGCACGGACCGCGATGCACCGGTTCGCATTTCGCTTTGGCTCTCCCGGCACACTCGCTACACTGACGGCGACGTCAGAAGCCGCCCGACCCATGCCCGCAGACGCTCACAGAGCCCCCGCGCGATCGTCCGACCTGCGGCACGAGCTCTTGGCATCGATCGTCGTGTTTCTCGTCGCCTTGCCGCTGTGCATGGGGATCTCGGTCGCCTCAGGCGCACCGCCCGGCGCCGGCATCATGACCGGCATCATCGGTGGCCTGGTCGTCGGGTGGCTGGCCGGATGCCCGCTGCAGGTCAGCGGCCCGGCCGCCGGTCTGACCGTCATTGTCTACGAGCTCATTCAGACCCACGGCTTCGAAGGCTACGGCATCATCGTCCTGGCCGCCGGATTGATCCAGCTGCTCGCCGCGTGGCTGCAGTGCGGACAATGGTTCCGCGCGGTGTCTCCCGCCGTGGTGCACGGCATGCTCGCCGGCATCGGCGCCCTGATCTTCGCCAGCCAGTTTCATATCATGATCGACGACGT
Source organism: Nitrospiraceae bacterium (assembly GCA_040255845.1). GTDB lineage: Bacteria > Nitrospirota > Nitrospiria > Nitrospirales > Nitrospiraceae > Nitrospira_D. The sequence goes on from JBDZVU010000001.1 coordinate 71,797, forward strand.
TCCCAAGGGAGGCGGCCTGGCGAACATTCTGACGCTGCCCGACGCGGTCATGAAAGCGCTGCTTCCGGATCAGGACGCCACGACCAGCCACCAGGAAGCGGCGTGGTTGGGCGTGTTGACGATCGCCTGTATCGTCCTGTGGACCACCTTCGCACGGGGCCGGTGGAAAGTCCTCCCGGCCGTACTCCTTGGCGTGAGCGCCTCGACGATCGTCGCCACGGTCTTCGATCTGCCCGTCAGCCGGATCGTGGTGAAGGACAATTTGTTCTGGGTCCTGCATGTGCCGACCCCCTCGCAGCTGGCGCATCTCTTGGACACGAGCGTCCTGGCGGAGGCGTTCGGCCTGGCCTTCATCGCCAGCGTGGAGACCTTGCTCTCGGCCACGGCCGTAGACCAGCTGCACACGGGGCCACGGACCAAATACAACAGGGAATTGTTCGGGCAAGGCGTGGGCAACACGCTGTGCGGCCTGCTCGGCGTGCTGCCGATGACGGGCGTCATCGTCCGGAGCGCCGCCAACGTCGATGCGGGGGCCCGGACCCGCTATTCCGCCATTCTTCACGGCGCCTGGCTGCTCCTGTTCGTGACGCTCTTACCGTTCGTGCTCCGCCTCATCCCCACCGCCAGCTTGGGGGCGGTGTTGGTCTATACCGGGTACAAGCTCATGGATTTCCACATTGTCCCGGAGCTCCGGCGACACGGGAAAAGCGAGGTGGTGATCTTTGCCGCCACCATGGGCACCATCATCTGCTCGAACCTTCTGACCGGCGTCCTCGTGGGGATGTCCCTCGCAATCGCCAAGCTGCTGTACACGACACAGAATCTGGAAAGCCATTTTGCGCATGATCCGACCACCGGACAGTTCACCCTGCACCTGCGCGGCATTGCGACCTTCGTGAGCCTGCCCCGGCTCGCGACGGCGCTGGAATCGGTGCCGCCGAGCGCCGATCTCCAGATTCGCTTCGATTCGCTGCGCCACATCGATCATGCCTGCTTGCACCTGATGGAGAACTGGATGCGGCAACATACCGCGGCGCATGGCAAAGTGACCGTGGACTGGGATAAGCTGTGCGGACTGTCGTACCACACGCGACAGCGACCGCGCGGAGGACGGTGGTGGGAACGGTGGCTGGGCGATGGCGGCTAGGCCGGGGGCTGGCGGTGTTCGCCCTGAGTTGCGCCGCGCTCTTCGCCGCTTGCAGCGGGGAGAGCGCACAGGATTTGTTGGAGACCGCTCAGTTTGAAGAGCGCCAGATGAACCGCGCCCATGCCAAGCAACTCTACGAAGACCTGATCCGACGCTATCCTTCCAGCCCGGAAGCCCACACGGCCAAGGAGCGGCTCGCGGCGCTCAGTCGCGAGTAGACCCGGCTCGTTTCGGCAGCCACGGAACGAAGGCGCTCGTCGTCTCCTGATACCGCCGATACTCCTCGCCTCGGGTCTTCAACGCCTGCGCCTCCGCGAGCGGAATGCCGGTCACTTTGAGGAGCGCCCAGCCCATTCCGACCGGTCCGATCAACGTCAACGGCCAGCCGGGCGCGCCCAGCGCCATCACGACATAGCTCCACCAATGGAGCCATTCGAAGAAATAATTGGGATGCCGCGAGAAGTACCACAGTCCCTCGCGGCAGACCCGGTCCCGGTTCCAGGGCTTGGCGCGGAAGGCGGCCAGCTGCCGATCCGCGGCCGCTTCGCCCACCACGGCCGCGAGCCAGATCAACACCCCGATCAATTCGACGAGCCCGAACGGCGGCCGGGGATTCTGGATGACCACGAGAAACGGCAGGGAAAACAGCGCCACGGCCGCCGCTTGCAGCTGAAAATAGGCGAACATGAACCACGGAGCCGAGCGTCCCCATTGCTCCCGCAGCCGCCGATAGCGCGCGTCCTCGTGCTTGCCGACGACCCGGTCGAGCAGAATGTGGAGACCCAGCCGGCCGGCATACCCCGAGACCAGCACGCACACCATAAGCTTCCGCTCAAGGTCCCCGGGCGCCTGCGCGGCATACCAGCAGACGACGCCTATGAGGCCGGCGCACCAACCGACATCCGCGAGGGACGCGTTGCCGATGCGCTGCTGCAGGGCCCAGAGGACCCCCATCACGCCTGCCATCACCAGATAGCCGGTGATGCCAAGCGCCAAGGGGTCCGCCGCTTCCATGATCCGCGTGCTCCCTGCGTTATGCTGGATAGTCCCAGAGGTCGGCGCCCCGCGCCGGCCGGTTCGCAAGCCAACTGCGAAACCCGGGAATCGGAAACGACAGCAGGTCTTGCAGTCTGTCGCAGCAAAGAGACAAATCAGGCGGCCGCGGGGCGCCGGTATGGCTGCGGGCGGAGCCCTGAACCAGGGCCCCTTTCAGCTCGGGATACCAGGGCACCAACGCTTCGCCGATTTCCCAGCGCGAGAGGCGTTCGCTTCCGCCGAGATGATAGAGGCCGGGCCGCGCACGCCCCAGCGTCTCCCAGAGCACCCGGGCGATCACGCCGGCCGGCAGGGGACAGCGGAACTCGTCGGCGTAGAGCGTCACGGTCCTTCCGGCTTTGGCCGCTCGGCACATGTCTTCGACAAAGCTGCGGTCGTGGTTCTGGGAGGTGCCGGCCGTCAACACGATCCGGAAGACGGAATGGCGGGGGTTGCTCAGGATGAGCTGCTCGGCCTCGAGCTTGGTGTTGCCGTAGACGTTGACCGGGTTGGCTTCATCGGTCTCCCGGTACCATCCCCGGCCACCGTCGAACACTTCCCCGCTGGAGAGAAACACGAACGGAATGTCACGGGCAAGGTCAGCGAGGTGGGCGGCGGCCTCCACGTTCACCTTGCGAGCCAGCCGGGGGTCCTCCTCGCAGTCCTTCGTGCGGCTCAGCGCGGCGCAATGGATGACGGCGTCCGGTTGCCATGTGTGGAACGCCGCGCGCACGGCGGGGAAGTCGGTGAGATCGACGTCGGCCCGACTGACTCCACGCACGTCCCAGTCCGGCGCCCAGCGCCGCGCACTGCGCAGCAGGTATTGACCGATCAGTCCCGCTACGCCGGTGACGATGGCGACCGGTCTCATGGACTGCGGCGACGCTATTGCCGGGTCAGTTTCCGATAGCGGATGCGATGCGGCTGATCGGCGTCTTTGCCCAGTCGCTTTTTCCGGTCCGCTTCATACTCGCTGTAGTTGCCCTCGAACCAGACGACCTTGCTGTCTCCCTCGAAGGCCAGAATATGCGTGGCGATCCGGTCGAGAAACCACCGGTCATGGCTGCTGATGACGGCGCAGCCGGCGAAATTCTCGAGCCCCTCTTCCAGCGCGCGCAGGGTGTTGACGTCCAGATCGTTCGTCGGCTCGTCGAGAATGATCAAGTTGGCGCCTTCCTTGAGCATGCGCGCGAGATGGACCCGGTTGCGCTCGCCTCCCGAGAGGTCCTTCACCTTCTTCTGCTGGTCGGTGCCGGCAAAGTTGAAGCGCGCGCAGTACCCGCGCGCGTTCACTTCCGTTTTGCCGAGCTTGATCGTCTCCTGGCCGTCGGAGATGACTTCGTAGACCGATTTGCTGGGATCGAGGCTGCGATCCTGATCGACGTAGCCGAGCTTCACGGTGTCGCCGATCCTGATCGTGCCTGCATCGGGCTTTTCCTTGCCGATGATCATTTTGAACATCGTCGTCTTCCCGGCGCCGTTCGGTCCGATCACGCCGACGATGCCGCCCTTGGGCAGGCTGAAGTTGACGTTCTCGTAGAGCAGCTTGTCGCCGAAGCTCTTGCTGACGCCCTTCGCCTCGACCACCACGTCGCCCAAGCGCGGCCCAGGCGGAATATAAATTTCCAAATCTTCGGCAACCTGCTCCTGCTTTTGGTTGACGAGTTCCTCGTAGCGATTCAAGCGCGCCTTGCCCTTCGACTGGCGGGCCTTGGGCGACATGCGGATCCATTCCAATTCGTGTTCGAGGGTCTTGCGCCGCTTTGTTTCGGCCTTCTCCTCCTTTTCCAGGCGGTCCTTCTTCTGCTCCAGCCAGGAGCTGTAGTTGCCCTGAAACGGAATGCCGTGCCCCCGGTCCAGCTCCAAGATCCATCCGGCCACGTTATCCAGAAAGTACCGGTCGTGGGTGACCGCGATCACCGTGCCCTTGTACTGCTGCAGGTGTTGCTCCAGCCACTGGACGCTTTCGGCATCCAGATGGTTCGTCGGCTCGTCCAGCAGCAGGATGTCCGGCTCCTGGATCATCAGCCGGCACAAAGCCACGCGGCGTTTTTCGCCGCCCGACAGGGTGCCCACCTTTTGATCGGCCGGCGGGCAGCGCAAGGCGTCCATCGCCACCTCGAGCTGATTCTCCAATTCCCATCCGTTGGCCGCCTCAATTTTCTCTTGGATCTGGGCCTGCTTGTCGAGCAGCTTTTCCATCTCGTCCGGGCCGACTTCGCCGATCTTGTTGCTCACGGCCTCGTATTCACGGAGCAATGCAACCAACTCGGCCTTGCCCTCTTCCACGACTTCCTTGACCGTTTTGTTCGGGTCCAGCTGCGGCTCCTGCTCCAGCAACCCGATGCTGTAGCCCTTGGACCGGCTGATCTCGCCGGTATAGTTCTGGTCGACGCCGGCGATGATTTTCAGGAGCGAACTCTTGCCGGCACCGTTCAAGCCCAGCACGCCGATCTTGGCGCCGTAGTAGAAGCCGAGGTAGATCTCCCGCAGCACCTGCTTTTTGGGCGGATACACTTTGCCGACGTTGACGAGCGAAAAGATGACTTGTTTGTCGTTCGTGGCCATGACCGTAGGGCTCTCCTTGTCGTTGCGATATGTATGGAGGGGTCACGATAACAAAGCTGCGGCTGGTTTCACAACGGCGGCCGGCCAGCGTGATCGGAAAGGCGGGGTCGCGACCGCGCCGTCAACCTTGTAAAAGGCGGCTCAGAAAGCGGCCGAGGCGATCCACGACGGAAGGCGGGATTTCATGCCCTCCTCGGAACGCATGCCATTCGACGACGAGTCCTGCCTTCGCCAAGGCATCCCTCAGCCGCTCGGCGCCCACGAACGGCAGGATGTCATCCCTCGTGCCGTGGCTTTGAAACACCGGCAGACCTTTGCGCGTCGGCATGCGCGGCCCCCAGGTCGCGTGCGCCAAGAGATTCCCCGACAGTTGCACCAGCCCGGCGAAGGGGTGGTCGGTGTGCAGGACGGCATCGCAGCTGAGCATGGCGCCTTGTGAAAATCCCCCGATCACCGTGCGCCGGTAATCGATGGACAGGACGCGAGGCAGCTCGTTGAGCAGCCCGAGCAGTCGCTCGCGGGCCAGCGACAATCCGTTGGGCTCTTCCACGGACAAGTCCCGGACTCGGCCCGCCGCCCGGTCCGCTTGGATGCGGGCCATGTCGATCATCCACCAGGCGCGCCCCTCGCCGGAGCCAAATCCGAGCGACAACGGCCCTTCCGGAAACAGCCACCGCGGGCCGGCCGGCACCGAGACCACGTCGGCGATCGGGACCAAGTCGTCCCCGGGGGCACCGAAGCCGTGCAGGAGCACTACGGCGGGCCCTCTCCCGCCACCCCGACCGTCGTCTCCTCCCGTCAGCCGCACCGTGAGGCCGGCGATCGTCTCCCGTCGCATTGCCGATCCTTACGACGAGCAACTCACCGCGATGTGCCGTCCCCACTCCGGCGGGGCCGCCGCGTAGGCTTCCATGTGCGGTTGTTCGGTATACGGATCTTGTAGGAGCCTGAAGAGCCGGTCGAGCTCACTGACATCACCCTCTTGCGCGTGCTGGATGGCACGATGGGCCAGGTAATTGCGCAAGACGTACGCGGGATTGATCCGTTCCATCCGCTTGCGCCGTTCTTGATCGTCGCCGGGCTCGGCCTGAAGGCGCGTCCGGTAGCGCGCCGCCCACTCATCGAAGCGGGCGCGGTCGACGAAGTGATCGCGGACGGCGTCATTGGTAGCCTGCGGATCGGACGAGAATGAACCGAGGGCCCGAAACACGATGCTGTAGTCGGCACGGCTCGCCTGCATCAACGCCAGAAAATCCTGGATGAGCGCCTCGTCCTCGGGCCGGCTGTCTTGCAGCCCGAATTTCTGCCGCATCAGGGCCAGGTATTCGCGCTCATACAAGGGCGTATAGCTTTCCAAAGCCGCTTTGAGCGGCTCCTTGTCCGTCAACGGCAAGAGTGCCTGCGCGAGACAACTGAGGTTCCAGAGCCCGATGTACGGCTGCTGGTCGAAGGCATACCGACCGTTGTAGTCGGAGTGATTGCAGATGAACCGAGGATCGTACGCTTCCATGAACCCGAAGGGACCGTAATCGAGCGTGAGCCCGAGGATGGACATGTTGTCCGTGTTCATCACGCCGTGCGCCCAGCCGACCGCCTGCCATCGGGCGATCAGGCGGGCCGTTCGCTCCACGACCTCCGCAAAGAGACGCGCGTATTTCTCCGCGGCGTCTTGCAGGTGGGGAAAGTGGAGCTCAATCACATAATCGGCCAAGACTTTGAGATGCTCGTGCTGCCGCCGGTGGGCGAACACTTCGAAGGTTCCGAAGCGGACGTGGGACGGCGCCACGCGCAGCAGCATGGCGCCGGTCTCGATTTGCTCCCGGTACACCGGCTCCCGGCTGCCGACGATGGACAACGCCCGCGTGGTCGGGATGCCGAGCGCGTGCATCGCTTCGCTGCAGAGGTACTCCCGGATGGTCGATCGCAGCACGGCTCGGCCGTCGCCGTCGCGCGAAAAGGGCGTCCGGCCGGCACCTTTGAGATGCAAGTCCCAGCGCCCGCCCTGCTCGCTCACCACCTCGCCCAAGAGGATGGCCCGGCCATCTCCCAGCTGCGGAACATAGACGCCGAACTGATGCCCCGCATAGAGCAAGGCGAGCGGCTCCATGCCCGGCACCAGCAGACTTCCCCCGAAGCCGCCCGCGAATTCCGGGCGCGCGAACTCTCCCGGGTCGAGGTCGATCAACTCGGCCGCCGCGGGATTGGCATGAACGAGATAGGCGGGCTCCGAGAACGGCGTCGGATTCAGCTTCGCGGCGAAGCCGTCCGGCAGACGGGCGTAGGTGTTGTCGAAGTGGAGTTCTTCCAGTGTGCGCATGAGACACCGGCTGCGGGGGGTTACGTCCTAGCTCGACCGTTGCGGCTCCCGGTGGAAAGCAACGACCGGAACTTGTCCTCCTTAAAATCATACGCCCACACGTCGCCGGTTTCGATGGAATAGACCCACCCGTGCAGCTCGATGCCTCGGCCCCGCAATTTGGCCGCCACGACCGGATGCGTTTGCAAATGCTCGAGCTGAATCCGGACGTTCTCCTGGGTCGTGGCTACGTAGAGGGCATCGCCGGTAAGATGCCCGTAGTTGTCCCGTACCACGCGCCTCGTGGCTTCCGCTTGCAGCAGCCATGATTTAACCGCGGGCAAATCCCCGACCTGCTCCGGCTCGAGGATCGCCTTCACCACGCCGCAGTCCGTGTGGCCGCACACGATGATGTTTCTAACGCCCAGGACGCCGACGGCATATTCGATGGTTGCGATGGTGCTCCCCACCGAGGCGCCGTACGAGGGGACCAAATTGCCGGCATTTCTCAAGATGAACAATTCGCCGGGATCGGTCTGCGTGATCAAGCAGGGATCGATGCGGGAATCGGAGCAGGTAATGAAAAGCGCCCGGGGTTGCTGCCCGCGCGCCAAACTCGAGAACAGATCGCGTTTCTGCCGAAAGACTTGGCGCTGGAATTTCTTGAGCCCTTCGATCAGCTTTTTCATGGAGCCGTCCGCGTGCCGTGCCACCGATCCGTGACGCCGGACCCCGCGACGAGGGCGGTGGGCTCACGGTCCCCGCGATGAAACAGGGGCGCGCCATTATAGAGAGAGCACTGATGTGCCACAAGCAGTCTTCAATCGAGCTGGCGCGCCCAGGGCCGGGCTCACTCGTCCACACGGGCTCGCCTTGACTCTCGCCGTACCAATACCCGATAACCGAACCTTCATGGATATCGGCGCCTTACTGGCGGTGCTTACTCCGATCCTTCCGCTGCTGGCTGCACTGCTCGTGCTGAGCGGCGACGCCAGAACTCAGCTTGCACGGGCGCAGGCGGGTCTGTGGCCGCTCGTCGCCACCTTCGTCGCGGCAGGCGTCGTCCTCGCCATGGTGTCCTCACGGGAGCCCATCACGCTCCGGTTCTACGATCCTTCGTCTGCGGCCAATCCCGCCCTTCCGCTCGGATTCCACGTGGACCGCCTGGCCGCCGTCATGATGGTGCTCGTCTCCGGCGTCGCCGCGATCATCTACCGCTATTCCGTCACGTACATGTTTCAAGATCCCGGCTACCGCCGCTTTCTGGCGTTGATCGCCGTGACGGCGACCGTGCTGCTCTGCATGGTCTCGAGCGCGAACCTCGTCATGTTGTTCATCTTCTGGCAGATGCTGAGCTATGTGCTCTCGATGCTCGCGCATAACCTGCATCATCCGGCCACGCTCGACGGGGCCAGCAAGACGTTTCTGTTTCATCGGCTCGGCGACGCCGCGTTCCTGGCCGGGATCGTGCTGGCTCACTCGCTGTACGGCACCGTCGAATTTCACGCGTTGTTCGCTCGGGCCGCGGAGCATCCCGTCACGCTGGCGCCGCTCCCCGGCATCGAAATGAGCGGGCCGACCGCCGTGACCCTGCTGCTCTTCGTCGGCGCGATGACCAAGTCCGCCCAATTTCCGCTGCACGTGTGGCTGCCCAGCTCCCTGTACGCGCCCACCCCGGTGCATGCGCTGCTGCATGCCGGGATCATCAACGCGGGCGGATTTTTGATCAATCGGCTGGCGCCGCTTTATGGGCTCAGCCCCGCCACGCTCCACGTGGCCTTCGTGGTCGGCACGCTCACCGCCATCTTGGGCGCGTCAATGATGCTGACGCAGAACGACATCAAGAAGACCCTCGGATTCTCGACGATCGGTCAGATGGGCTACATGATCATGGAGTGCGGGCTCGGCGCGTTCGCCTTGGCCGTCTTTCATTTGATTGCGCACGGCATCTTCAAGGGCACGGTCTTCCTCAATTGCGGCAACGTGATCCACAAGGCCCGGCGAGAGCCGGTCTTTCCTCCGACGCAGTCACCCGTGGAGGAGGCCCCATTTTCCCGGCTGGCGTGGACGACGGGATTTTTCACCACGCTGGTGATGCCGCTGGTCATCCTGCTGGCCACACACGGGGTGCTGCAAATTCCGATCATCCACGCGCAAGGCAGCGTCATCTTCCTGTTCTTCATCTGGGTCACCTCGTCGCAGGCCATTCTGACTTTGACCCGGCTGCGCGGCATCCCGTCATGGAAAGTGTCGGCCGCCATGCTCGTGACGCTGCTGTTCGTGGTGTTCACCTATCTGTTCGCGGCGGAACGCTTCACCGCCTTTCTGTACCCGAATCGCGAGGAAGTGGACGCGTACTTTACCGCCGCGGCGCTGCCGGGACCGTTGTTCGATGGGCTGGTGGGGCTGGTGACTCTGGGCATCGTGATCGGATGGATGTACCTCTATGCCGAGACGCGCGGGCAGGTAATGAGGCGGCCGGCGTGGCTGGAGAGCTGGTATCCACCGCTCTATCTATTGCTTGTCAACCGCCTGTACGTCGACCGGTGCTACGCCTTTCTCGGTCGAGCCATCCTGCGAGTGGCCGAACGTGTGGAGCGGCGTGCCGCTCCGAGGGTCTCATGAGCGCGCTCGCGACCGCTCCCTTCGTCGTTGCGGCGGTGCCCCTCGCGGGAGCGCTCGTGGGGCTGGGGCTGTTGAACCGGCCGCCGGCGCTCAGGGTGTGGGTGTTGCTGACCACGATGGTCAGTCTCGGCTCTGTCGGCTGGTCGCTGGGGCAGGCGTCCCGCCCGGCGGCCCTCCCCTTCCTGATCCTGTTGCCTCTCATGGCATTCTTGACCCTTCTGGGGCAGCCGGCGCAGCGCCGACTCGGCTCCGCGTGGCTCCTGACGCTCTTGTTCCTGGCGTTGAGTCTCGGCGCATTGGCGTTTGCCGGTCCGGTCGGGGACCTGTGTTATGCGGGGTTCCTAGGGGTATTGGGGTTGGCGCTGTGGCATTTTCGGGGAGAATCGAGCTCCCCGATCTGGTCCGGTCTGGCCACCGTCACCGGTGGCGCGTTGGCGGCCGCACTCGGTCTTGCGATCGGGCCACCGGCCGCCCCTGCTCTCGCGCTCGCCGGAGCCGTCGCGCTGCCGCTCGTCCCTTTTCATCGTGGATATGTCACCGCCGTCACCACGCTCCCGGGAAACTTGCCGGCGTTTCTGGCCGTGGCCATGCCGCTCGTCGGATTCCATCTCTTCGCCGAGAACTTGCCTCACCTGTCCGCATCGCTGCTCAACGTCGTTGCGATGCTCGCCATAGCGGGAAGCCTGTACGCGTCGCTCCGGGCGCTCGTGCAGTCCCATGCCTCCTCGGTGATTGCGTACGGCGGGATCGGGCTGCTGGGCATCGTGTGGTGGAGCATCGCGAACTCGGGAACCACCTCTTCCGCCGCCCTCCTCTATGTCTGTGCGGTGGGGAGTGCCTCGGCGGGGTTGCTGCTCGCCTCGTTTGCCTTGCGCACGCGGTTCGGAGCGATCGCCTTGCGGGGAGTCGGCGGGTTGGCGCCCGCGATGCCCCGCTTGGCCGTCGTGCTCTCCCTCTTGGCGCTGGCGGGTCTGGGCTTTCCGCCCTTTGGAGTCTATGCCGGTCTGCTTGGGATGCTGCTCGCTCCCTCGTTTGTCTGGTCCGGGGCAATCCTATTGATCGCCGTGGCGTGGGTCGCCGCCTCCTGGTACACCTTCGAATTGGTGCAGGGTCTGCTGTTCGGACAACCGCGCGCCAACGGCGGCGCGCAGCAAGACCTGCAGGACCCCGAGCTCGCCGCCCTGGCGCTGACACTGGTCCTGCTCCTGACCCTGGGCCTCTTGCCGTCGAAGTTCTTTGATCCCGGCCAGCCGGGTCCGACCGTCGTCATGAGCGAGGGGCCATGGACTCCATGACGAAGGCCGATGTGGCGGTCAGCCAGGAAACCCGCCGCATGGAGCTGCGGGGCATCGTGCGCCTCGCGGGCGAAGTCGTCGCGCAATACTGGCCGATGCGGACCTTCGTCCATCACAACCCCCTGCACAGCCTGGAGTACCTGCCGTTCGATGAGACGGTCCGGCGGGGGCGCGTCTTTCTCGGCGGACAGGGCTATCTGAGCGGCGAGACCTACCGCGGGTACCTGCGCTCCGGTCGCATCCGGCTGCACCACCTCAATGAAGCGGTGCAGCCGGTGGCCCGCGATGAGGCGGTCGTCGTCGGACCGTGCCGCATTTCCCATTGGGAAGTGCTCCGGGCCTGTCTGACGCACGGGCTGTGTGAAATGCCGGAAGAACCGGTCGATACCTTGTCGGCGCAGGACGCCGCAGACGCTGCCGTGCAGGAGCTCGCCGAGCGGCTGGCGCCGTGCATGCACGCTCCCACCATCGACGCCCGGATTGCCGCGGCGGTGCGCGACGATACGGCGGCATTGGGCCGTTCCCTGACGCTCTCCGCCTGGTGCGACAAGACGCTCGGCACGCAGATCGTGCCGGTGGTGAACAACGAACTCATCAAATGGTGCGAAGCGTTCCTTGATGAAGGCCATGCCACATGGCCCATGCCCGGCCGCGAGCGGGGATTTTACGCGGCCTGGAAATCATTAGCGGCGCGGGAGTGGTTGCCCTGCGGCATTCGGGACAGTGCGCGCAAGATCGCAGCGCTCCCCGAACACCCGGAAGATGCCGTGCTGCAGAGCCTGGAGATGCTCGGCATCCCGGATCATCTCCGCCAAGACTACCTGGCGTTGCAGCTGACGGCCTTGCCGGGCTGGGCTGGATTTATCAAGTGGCGGGCCGAGCAACAGACCTATCCCTGGCAGCTCGCCTACCCTGTCAGTCTCGTCAAGTTTTTGGCCGTGCGGCTTTGGTACGTCCGCGAGCTGGTCGGGAACGCTTGCCGGGAAGCGGCCGGCATTGCGGGCGATTACCAGAGCGTCATGGCTTATATGCAGGCACACCCCGAGGCCTACTTCCTCCGCACGGAACACGCCGCGGGACGGTTACCGACCTCCTACGGGACGGAGATCGCGCGTCTGGCGAACGCCCAGCGCGAGGGCTGGCGCGCGCTAGCGGACCGCCTCCAACGCGACACCGGCTCTCAGCGCGACCACCTCCTACGCCGCCACGGGGCGCGCCGTTTGCTCCGGCTGGCCCAAGCGCTGGAAATCGTGCCAAGCGTGCTCCTCGACGCGGCTCCTGAGCACCTCGCGGTCCTGCTTGAATGGATGGACGCGTTTCCTGCCAGCGCGCATGGCCCCGTCTGGCTGAGAGCCTTCGAAGCGGGCTACCACGAGCAACTCTTCGGCCTGCTGATGCGAAGCGCACCGTCGGATCTCGACTCGGCCGGCGTGACGCCGGCCATGCGCCCGCAATCGCAGTCGGTCTATTGTCTGGACGTCCGCTCGGAGCCGTTCCGCCGGCACCTGGAATCCACGGGGGCCAACGAAACCTACGGGTTCGCCGGGTTTTTCGCCGTCTTCATCCGCTACCGCGCCTGGGGGCACGACCATGAAACCGAACAGTATCCGGTGATCATGCGCGCCCGCAACGAAGTGCGGGAAATTCCCCGCAGTTACTTTCAGCATGTCGTGTCGAAGCATGCCGCGCGCGCCAAGTGGCTTCATGCCGGCCACACGCTGCTGCACGACCTGAAGGAGAACGTCGTGACGCCGTACGTGATGGTCGAATCTCTGGGGTGGTTCTACGCCCTCCCGATCGTTGGAAAGACGGCGTGGCCGGCCCTGTACCAGCGCGTCGCCGCTTGGATCCGGCGCCTGGTAGTTCCGCCCCTCGCCACGAGCCTGACCGTGGACAAGCTGGCCCCCGCGGACATCGACGAAATGCTGATCGCCGAGCAGCGGGCGGTCATCTGGAGGATGCTGCGGGAGCAGTTCGGCATGCGCGGGGGCCGGATCCGGCCGGATTTCGTCGAAGCGGTTCGCCTGCAGGCCCTCAGTGGCGGCCCCGTTTCCGGCTCGCTGGCCGCCGCCGCTGCCTCGGCGGGACTCGACGGCTCGCGGCTCGACGCCTTTCTCGATGTCTTGCGCCGGGAGTACCGCCTCAATCCCCGGTCCGCGTCCCGGCAGAAGGAGCGGATCACCCGCGCCGGCTTCACGCTCGACGAACAGGTCCTGACCGTCGAGACGGCGCTTCGGATGATGGGGCTGACGCGGAACTTCGCCCGCGTCGTCCTGTTCTGCGCCCACGGCAGCACGTCGGAGAACAATCCGTTCGAATCGGCGCTGGACTGCGGCGCGTGCGGCGGCAACGAGGGCAAACCCAACGCCCGCGTCCTCGCGGTCATGGCGAACAACCCGCGCGTGCGTGAACGGCTGGCCAAGAACGGATTGGAGATTCCTTCGGACACACATTTTCTCGCCGGGCAATTCGACACCGCCACGGATGCGGTGGAGCTGTTCGACCTCGAAGATGTGCCGCTCACGCACCGCAAGGATGTGGCTCGCTTGCTGGAAGATCTCCAGGAAGCGGCGCGGCTGACGAGCCTCGAGCGCTGCGCCCGCTTTCCGGATGTCGCGGGGCCCGTGACGCCCGGCAAGGCCGCTGCAATCGTCCGCGACCGCGGCGCGGATTGGAGCCAGGTGCGCCCGGAATGGGGCCTGTCCGGCAATACCTCGTTCGTCATCGGGCGGCGCGAGCTCACCAAGGGCCTCAACCTGCAAGGCCGCGTCTTCCTCCACTCCTACGATTACCGGGAAGACCCAACGGGCCGCCTGCTGGAAGTCCTGCTGACCGGGCCGCAGGTCGTGGCCCAGTGGATCAACATGGAACATTATTTTTCGACGGTGGATAATGAAGTCTACGGGAGCGGCAGCAAGATCTACCACAATGTCGTCGGGCGGATTGGCATCATGTCGGGTCCCTGGAGCGACCTGCGGCTGGGGCTCGCCTGGCAGACGGTCATGAACGGGCCCTTGCCCTATCACGAGCCGTTGCGGCTGCTGACGGTTGTCGAAGCGCCCCACGAGAAAATTGATGCCCTGATCGCCCGACACGAGATCTTGCAGCACTTCTATCGCAACGAGTGGGTCCATTTGGCCGCCGTCGATCCGGACAAGGGCGGGTTGTACCGCTATCACCCGAGCGGGATGTGGAATCGGATCACCGCCGTCTTCGCCCCGTCGCTCCGGCACGAGGACATGAAAGGAGAGCCGTCATGAGCGGGTTGACGCTGCATCCCATGAAAGAAATCCGGGTCGTCGTCGCGGGCGAACACCGCGCCTTCGTGACCGAATTGTTGGACAAGGTTCACGCCACCGGCTATACCATCATCGGCAACGTCTCCGGGAAGGGCCATCACGGCATGCGTGAAGCGCACTTCATGTTCAGCGAACAGGAAAGCCTCATCATCATCATGACCGTGGTGCCCGAGGAAAAGGTCGAGCCCATCCTGGCGGGCCTGCGGCCGCTGTTCGAACGGCATTCCGGCGTGATGTTCGTGGCCGACGTGGCGGTGAGCCGCCGTGATTATTTCGGCAAGCCGGGCGGCGGCTCGTGAACGGCTTGTCTTTGGCGGAGCGGTTTGTCTAGAATGGCCCCTCTTCCCGGTGTGACGAGGAGCTTGTTGTGAAGGGGTTACGCTTCGAACGGATCGGCAAGGGCCGCTACTACAACGTCGTCTTTCACATCGGCAGCACCTACGTGCCGGTGAGCGATGAGACGGTCGAAGAACTGAAGGCGCAAAGCCTGCTGCCGGCGGAGCGGTTTCTGGACCTGCTCGTGGACCGCATCGGCTACTCGTCCTATCTCAAGGAGCAGATCCGCACCGAGCTGAAGTCTTCCGGCGACCCGGTGACGCAGATCACCGTGCTCCAAGGCGCGGTCCGCGAACTCTAATCGGCCTGCAACAGGCGCCTCTCCTGCTACGCTGCCAGTCAAGCTCGATTCGTGCAAAGAGAAGGGTGACTCACGCGAGGTTCCGGGACTTTTTCGGACCCTTCGGTGTCCACCATGTGCTCCATCGTATGGAAGGTTGTTGTCGCTGATGCAGGATGCTCAAACGGGCCGCCAGCAAGGCCGCAGCGAGTGAAGGGCCGAGGCGTACCCTCTGGGGTACGTTGAGGGCTTAAACGACGCGAGAACGCAGCTCGCGGCCTGTTTCAGCATCCTGCTAATCCGGGATCTGGCCTTCCTGAAACAGCTGGTTCATCAGGGCGTTCTTCATTTCCGGATCGCGATAATACTTCACCGCCTTGCTGTAGTTGTCCATGGCGCTCTGGCGCTTGCCGCGGACGGCGTAGATCTCCGCAATGCCGTGATACGCGCGGGGATCCTCGGCGTTGCACTTCAGGGCCCGGTTGAAGAGCTCCTGCGCGTCCTGCATCCGCTGCCGCCGCAGGCTGAGCCATCCCAAGGCGGAGTAGGCGGCGCCGAATTCGGGATTGGCCGCCAGTGCGTCGCGGTAGGACTTCTCCGCGAGATCCAGCCGGCCGCGCGTCTCGTAGAGCCCGCCGAGCGCAAAGTGGACTTCCGCATCCTGCGGATTCAACTTGAGCGCGGTCTTGTAGGACTGCACCGCGGGCTCCATTTTGCCCTGCTCCGCCAGCGCACAAGCCAGATTCGCGTGCGCCACGGCATCTTCGGGCCGGAGCTTGATCACCTCCCGATACTCCTTGATCGCCATTTCCAGCCGGCCTTGCTCTTGATACGCCACGCCGAGGTTGGTGCGGGCGGGGACGAAGTCCGGCGCCAAGCGCACCGCCTCGCGGTATTCTTTGATCGCCATTTCCAGATGCGCCGCGCGCTCGTGGATCTGGGCCAAAAAATAGTGCGGGTATGCCGAGTCCGGCTGAAGCCGCACGGCTTCTTTGTAGGACTGTATCGATTGTTCGGACCGGCCGGATTGCGCGAGGAAGAGACCCTTCACGAGGTGCGCGTGCCCGTTCTGCGGCTGCCGTTGCACGATGCCCTCCACCCACTGCCCGACCGCCGCGATATCGTCGTCGCGCTCCAGGCAGAGAGGGTGCACCTTCCAGGCCTCCGCAAACTGCCCGCGCAAGAGCGCGACGACGTTCTGGCAAAAATACGGCCGCGGGTCTTTGGCTTCCGAGGGCGCTTCCGCCCACGCGGAGGCCACCGCCAGCAGGCGGTCCCACTCGCCGGCCACAATGGCAGCTTCGCTGTCTTCCTGGTGCCGATTCATGGGTCTGCCGTGCTCAGCGCTTCAGCGTATCTTGCACATCAGGAGGGGTCGCGTGGATACGGGCGCCCAGGGAGGGAAACCGCGCCGTCAGTGCCTGCTTCATCAGCCACGCGACCGTGCGATAGGACCAATGCCCCTTCACGCCCGAGCGCAGCTTGCTGATGTACTCGACCTCGGCGTAGTCCATCTTGAACAAGCAGCGGACCTTGCACCCAAACGGAATGGCATACAGCGCGGCTTCCTGGTCCGTCTTCTTCAACCGCTCGATGTCCGCCTGCACGGCGTCCATCGCCTGCCGATACTCCCGATCCAAACCCGCCTCGAAGAGGGCCGGCGGGACATCATATCCGTGGAGCGTCGTGAAATTCTGCTGCACCTGCTGACAGCGGCGGTGCCGGTGCATGTCGCGCCACGCCCCGATGTCCATCAGCACGTCGAAGGTGAACGCGTAGCCGCTCCGGAATTCCTTGATCAGCTCATCATACGGCCCGCGGCTTCGCGTCGCCACTTCAATGGTCTCCTCCTTTTGCTTCTCGGTCCAGTCGCGGACCACGCGCAGGATCGCCCGGTACGGCGCATGACTGACCCGGTACAGCAGCGTGGCGACGAGCTCGTCCACCGGATCATGCGGTTCGATGAGATCGACCGTCTCGGGAACGCCCCAGGTGCGCGGCTCATCTAAGCCCGTTCCCCGCAAGGCCTCCTTCGCATGGGCCGCCAACTCGCCATAGACGGACCCGAGATAGGGGTTCGCCTTGGCGTGCCGCGCCAACGTCGGCGCGAGCGGATCCCCAAGCCCGGCCGGCTGTCCGCACAATTCGCCCCACAGATTGACGGGGGGCCGCTGACAGGCCTCGGTCAGGTCCTCTCCAATGGCGCGAAGCTCCGGCAATTGGGACGACAGCAGGCGGGTGATTTGCTTTTCCAGGGTCCGGATACTGACGACTTGTCCCACATTGGTCTTGGCCGCGAGGGGCAGCAGATACCGCGTCACATCAAAGGCGCGGGCCGCGAGGGTGCGTTGATAGTCGGCCGGCTTCATGGACTCGGGCCGCGGTTCCCGCTCGGCGAGAAAGTTCGTGAGCGGCTCGTGCAGCAGCCGATAAATCTCAGACAAGCTTCGGAGGATCCCCTCGTACACCGCCTCGGTCTCGGAGCCTCTGATCTGGCCGGGCACAAACCAGCGGCTGGAGGCGAAATTTTGGTAGCGGCTGGACTTGGCCTGCCCATCCCACAGAGGCTCATCCTCCAGGCGGATGGCGGCCAGCTCGGAAATCTCCTCGAAACACACGATGACATGGCCCAGATCCGCGATGGACGCATGGCCGTAGTCAAAATAGAATTGTTCCCAAAATTTCTCCGAGGAATGTCCGTGGACCCACCGGATGCTTTGCTCGATGGAATCCGGCGAGCGGCTGTAGCGCGCCAAGGCGTAGGCCGACTTTTCGGGCGGCATCGGGGCGATGGCCACCACCCGGCGACCGGTTTGGTCCTGGCTCATGCTGGGCAGCCGTTCATCGGTGGGAGGTGACTCTTCACGCGCATGGTCGGTCGGCGACTATACCGCCCAGCCCGCTCACGCGCAAGCGCCGTTGACTTGCTTCAAAACGCGCCGCTATAGTCCGCTCGGCGCGGCACCGGCGCGCCGTGTTCCGCCGGATCAGCTGCGGCTGACTCTATGATTACAGGCATTAAAGGCGTCAAAGATCTGTTGCCGGAAGAGACCCCACGGTGGCGCGTCATCGAAGACGCGGCACGACGCTGGGCGAGCGCGTACGGATTCGAGGAGATCCGGATCCCCATCTTCGAAGTCACCACCCTCTTCGCCCGCAGCATCGGCGCCTCCACGGACATCGTGGAGAAGGAGATGTACACCTTTGCGGACCGTGACGGCACGTCGTTGACGCTCCGGCCCGAAGGCACGGCCGGCACGGTGCGCTCGTTTATCGAGCATAACCGGGCGGCGAACCCCGTCCCGCAAAAGTATTATTACATCGGCCCGATGTTCCGCCATGAACGCCCGCAGGCCGGCCGGCTGCGACAATTTCACCAATTCGGCGTCGAATCCTTCGGCACACGGGATCCCCGCGCCGACGTAGAGGTCATCAGTCTGCTGTGGCGACTGCTGTCTGATTTGGCGCTTCCGAATTTGACGCTTGAACTGAACAACCTCGGTTACAGCACCGACCGGGATCGGTATCGCCCGCTGTTGGTTGCCTACCTGCAGCAGCAGGAACCGCGTCTCTGCGGAAACTGCCGACGCCGGATCGACACCAACCCCCTGCGGGTCCTCGACTGCAAAGTCCCCGAGTGCCGCGACGCGACGGAGTCCGCGCCCCGCCTCGCCGATTCCCTCTCGGATGAAGCCCGCGCCTATTTCTCTGGAGTGCTTGCCGGGCTCGACGCCATCGCCATCCCCTATCAGCTGAAGCACCGCCTCGTTCGGGGGTTGGATTACTATTGCCTCACTACGTTCGAAGTCACGACAACGAGCCTCGGTGCGCAAAATGCCGTGGGCGCGGGCGGGCGCTACGACACGCTCGTTGAAACCTTGGGCGGTCCTCCGACCCCGGCCGTAGGATTCGCCGTGGGGCTTGAACGGATCACGATGATGCTCCCGGACACTGTGGCTGTTCCTGCTCCCGGAGCGAGGACGGTCTATGTGGCGGCGTTCGGGGACCGTGCTACCAACGTGGGCTTGTCCCTCTTGGATACCCTGCGGCGCGCCGGTATCCGAGCGGTGACCGACTACCGAGCTGCAACGTTGAAAGGGCACCTCCGGCAGGCCGACCGGTTGGGCTCTCGGTACGCCTTGATCGTGGGCGATGATGAAGTCTCGAAGGGAGTCGGCATCCTGCGCGACATGGAGACCAAGGTGCAAACCGACCTCTCTCTTGAAGCCCCACTTCCCGTCCTCCAGCCTCTCCTTTCCGCGCACTGAGGAGCACTTTTTCACGTTGACTTTCCCCGGCAAAGCCCTTACTCTTCCCCTTGCTTGAATTTTTAATAAGTATTTGATTTATTAACGTGATTTCCTGTGAATTCAGTGACCAAACAGAAGGTCGGATTGCTCTTAGCCCTTCCCCCGACAAGCCCCTGCGCTGGGACGGTCCAAGGGCTGGCAGACGCGGCCATCGCCGCAGGCCACGAAGTCTATCTCTACCTTATCGACGAGGGCGTGAAAAACATGGCGGACCCTGCCTATGTGGCCCTTGCGAGGAAGGGCGCCAAGCTCTTTGTCTGCGCCTATGGATGCCAGCAGCACCATGTGGCGACAGATTCCCTGGATCCGGCCGTGAGCCTGTGCGGTCTTGTCGTGCTGTCTGGTTTGCTCGACGCCTGTCACCCGTTCCTCTCATTTACCTGACGAGGAGCCGCGACGATGGCACGGAAAGTTGCGGTGGTGATCCGGGAGGATCCTCGGAAAACGCATCGTCCCGTCGAAGCCCTGCGCATCGCTCTCGGCCTCGTTGCCGGCGGGCACGAGACGACCGTCGTGCTCCTGGATGAAGCGGCGGCTTTAATTGGCGAGGAGACAGACGAGATCGTCGACCTCGATATCCTCGAAAAATATTTGCCCTCCATCGAACAACTGGAGGTCCCGTTCCTGCTCCAGGCCGGGACGGATCCATCGAAGATTAAACCGGAATTCGCCGTCCGGTACGCCAGTAACGACGACATCCGAGCTGCTCTGCGATCAATGGATCGCACACTGGTGTTCTAGTCTGTCTCGTGAGTATCTATGGACCGGATCGTCTATCTGCTTCGCAACGAGGCTGAACGTTTGCCCGAGGCCTTGTATGGTCCGGGAAACTCAGATGCGTTGGTCGTAGCGTTGAAGCTGAATGTGTCCACCCCATCGGTGGCGCACGTGCTCGCTTCCGGGTACGACTCTTCAGTGACTCCGGGAACACAGTTGTCGTATTCCGAGCTCCTGACTTTGCTCATAGGAGCTGAGAAGGTTATCACCCTCTGAGATCCGTGAATCTTGTAAGGAAAGAAAATTCGTCGTCGCAGGAGGAGTAGGAGTAGGTACCAGATTAACGGGGATAATCAGAATGGCCAACCTTCTCCTTGAGTTGCGGTACGAGAGGGTGAAGGACATCCTGGGGATGACGGGAGGAGAGCGGAGGGGCAGGCTGTGGATCGGATGGTGACGACGCGAGACTGCCGGACCGGTCGACTCGACAAGACCTATAGGGACATGCTATTGACCTGCGGCTTATCCCCAGGGGGTCCTCAGAAACAATGAAAGCCGCTGCGTTATCCACAGGTGTGAATAAGCCTGTGTATAGAGATTATCGGTGTTTATGAGTGTCGATACGGTTTGGCAAGAGGCGCTCCAATACATCCAGGGAAAGGTGCCGAAGCAGGTGTATGACACCTGGTTCAGTCCGGTGCACCTCGACCGGATCGAAAACTCCACCGCGCACATCGGCGTGCCCAACAAATTCTTCGGTGATTGGCTGCACACGCACTACGGGTCCTTGCTGGCCGAGGCCGTCGCCAACGCCCGAGGGGGCGGGGATCTGGCGGTGAATTTCATCGTTTTTCAAAAGGCGACCCATGCGAAGCCGGCAGACCCGCAAACCGTGTCGTCGGGGATGCGCGCGGCGGGACCGGTGAAAGCCCGTCGGGGTATTCAACTGAACCCGAAATACACTTTCCGGAACTTTGTCGTGGGCGCCGGGAACCAGTTTGCACATGCCGCCTGCATGGCCGTGGCCGAGCAGCCGGGGAAGGCCTACAATCCCCTCTTCATTTACGGGGGCGTTGGGCTGGGGAAGACGCATCTGCTCAACGCCATCGGCAACCACGTGGCCGAGCAGACCGACTTGCGGATTGCCTACCTGACGACGGAACAGTTCACCAACGAGGTCATCAACTCGATCCGCTACGACAAGATGATGGACCTCCGCAAGCGCTACCGGCACATCGACATGCTGATGATTGACGACATTCAGTTCTTGGCCGGGAAGGAGCGCACGCAGGAAGAGTTCTTCCATACCTTCAATGCGTTGTACGAGGCGCACAAGCAGATCGTCCTGTCGAGCGACCGATTCCCCAAGGACATGCCGGACATCGAAGAGCGGCTCCGCTCTCGCTTCGAGTGGGGCTTGATCGCCGACTTGCAGCCACCGGATGTCGAGACGCGCATCGCCATTCTGCGGAAGAAATCCGAGGACGAGGGTGTGAAACTCCCCGAGGACGTCATTCAATTTCTCTCGACCACGATGAAGAGCAACATCCGGGAATTGGAGGGCAGCCTGGTGCGCTTGGGCGCCTATGCGTCGTTGACCGGGCAGGCGATCACGCTCGACATGGCGAAAACGGTGTTGCGCGACCTCATCGGAGACAAGAAAAAGGTCGTCGCCATGGAAGACATCCAGGAAGCGGTGTGTGCGCAGTTCCACGTGAAGATGACCGAGCTGAAATCCCGGCGCCGGAGCAAGACGCTGGTGCACCCCAGGCAGATCGCCATGTACTTGTGCCGCGAGTTAACGGACGCCTCCTATCCGGAGATTGGCCGTCATTTCGGCGGCAAGGACCACACCACGATCATCCACGCCTGCCGCCAAGTGGCGAAGGCCAAGGAAACCGACCAGACGCTCCATGCCACCCTGGAATCGTTGAAGGAACAGATCCTCCGCAGTTAAGGAGAAGGCTCCAAAGGGAGAGACGCATGATGAAGGTACGGATTGGACGAGACGAACTGCTGACCGGACTTCAGCGGGTCCAAGGCGTGGTGGAGAAGCGGAATACGATGCCGATTCTTTCCAATATCCTGCTCGAGGCCAAGCCGGAGGGTGCGGAGATCGTCGCCACCGACCTGGAAATCGGGATGCGGGGCCTCTACAAGGCGACGGTGCTGGCCCCCGGGGGCGTGACGGTGTCGGCGCGCAAGCTCTACGAAATCATCAAGGAACTGCCGGCCGGGGAGATCGAGTTGACCGCGGGCGAGAACAATTGGACGACCATTCAGGCGGGCAAGAGCCAATTCAAGGTCGTCGGTCTGCCGAGCGCCGACTATCCCGCCCTCCCGGCGATCGAGCGGGAAGGGCTGACGCCGTTGGCCGGCGACGGCCTGTTGGAACTGATCCGCAAAACGTTGTTCGCGGCCGGCGACAATGACGCCCGGTACATCCTCAACGGGCTCTTGGTCACGCTCGTGATGACGGACAAGAAAACCTCCCTGCGCCTGGTCGGCACCGACGGCCACCGCCTGGCGGTCGCCGAGCAGGAAGTCAGCAAGACGGGCAGCAAGACGGGCCCGCAGGAAATCAAGGCGATCATCCCGAAGAAAGCGGCCCAGGAGATGCGGCGGCTGCTGGAAGAAGGCGGCGATGGCGAGCCGCTCATCGGGTTCACGAAAAATTTGATGATCTTCCGGAAGAGCGGCCTGCTGCTGACCTCGCGGTTGATGGAGGGCAATTATCCCAATTATCAACAGGTGATACCCAAGGACGGCGGGAAAAAGATCAGCGTCCATCGCGCCGAGTTCGAGAGCGCGCTGCGGCGCGTCTCGGTGCTGTCCAAGGACAAGGCCAACGCCGTCAAGATCTCCTTCGGCGCTGGTAAAATGACCCTGTTTTCGAGCAATCCCGATTTCGGGGAGGCCACGGAAGAGTTGCCGGCGCGGTATGAGGGCGAGCCGCTGAACACGGGATTCAACGCGCGGTACTTGCTCGACGTCTTCAGCGTCATGGACGGCGACACGATTTCGCTGCAGATGGAGACCCCGCTGAGCCCGTGCCTCATTCAGGAGCCGGAAAGCCCGGGATTCAAATGCGTGGTGATGCCGATCAAGATCTGAGCGACCCGGTACGCGGCAGCCGGGCGCCCGCGGACACCCCGCCGACGAAGTAGGAGACGGATGGCCAACGACGAATCGATCAACAAGCCGAAGTCCGACAGCTATAGCGCCGACCAGATCAAGGTTCTCGAGGGACTGGATGCCGTGCGCAAGCGCCCGGCCATGTACATCGGCAGCACGGGTGCCGATGGGTTGCATCACCTGGTGTATGAGGTGGTGGATAACAGCGTCGACGAGCACATGGCGGGATTCGGTGAAACCATCGAAGTGGCGATTCACATCGACGGGAGCGTCACGGTCGTGGACAACGGCCGGGGGATCCCGACGGGCATGCATCCGACTCAAAAAAAGTCGGCGGCGGAAGTTGCACTGACCGTCCTGCATGCAGGCGGCAAATTCGAACAGGGCGCCTACACCGTATCCGGCGGGCTGCACGGGGTCGGCATTTCCGTCGTCAACGCCCTGTCCGAATGGCTGGAGCTCGAAATCTGGCAGGACGGCCAGGTGTTCGAGCAGCGGTACGAGCGCGGGAAGCCGGAAGCGCCCCTGCGGGTCACCGGCAAGACCAAACGGCGCGGCACCAAGGTCCGGTTCAAGCCGGACGGGCAGATCTTCGAGACCTTGGAGTTCAGCTTCGACGTCCTGGCGCAACGCCTCCGCGAATTGGCGTTCCTGAACAAGGGCCTGGAGATTTCTCTCAAGGACGAGCGAAAGGAGCCGGTCAAGGAGCAGATCTTCCTCTACAAGGGCGGCATCATTTCGTTCGTCGAACACCTGAACGAAGCGAAGACTCCGCTGCACAAGCCGATCTACGTCAAGGTGGAGCGGCCCGAAATGATCCTCGAGGTGGCGCTCCAGTACAACGACAGTTACGCGGAAAACCTGTTTTCCTTCGCCAACAACATCAACACGAAGGAAGGCGGCACGCATCTCGTCGGCTTCAAGGCGGCACTCACCCGGACGATCAACAATTACGCCAATGCCAACGATCTGCTGAAGAAGGAGACCGAATCGCTCACCGGCGACGACGTGCGCGAGGGATTGACCGCCGTGGTGAGCGTGAAGGTCCGCAATCCGCAGTTCGAAGGGCAGACCAAGGCCAAACTTGGGAATAGTGAGGTGAAGGGCGTCGTGGAGGCCGCGGTCAACGAGGCGCTGGGACGGTACTTCGAAGAAAATCCGCCCGTCGCCCGTAAGATCATCGGCAAGGCGATCGATGCCGCCCGTGCGCGCGAAGCGGCGCGCAAGGCCAAGGAGCTGATACGGCGCAAGAGCGCCCTGGACGGCGGCTCACTCCCCGGCAAGCTGGCGGACTGCTCGGAGAAAGATCCGGCGTTGAGCGAGCTCTACATTGTCGAGGGCGACTCGGCCGGCGGGTCCGCCAAGCAAGGGCGCGACCGGAAGTTCCAGGCCATTTTGCCGCTCAAGGGCAAAATTCTCAACGTGGAGAAAGCCCGCTTCGACAAGATGCTCACGAGCGACGAGATCCGCACCCTCATCATGGCCTTGGGCACCGGCATCGGCCGCAAGCGTGAAGAAGGCGACAAGGGGGACAAGGACACGTTCGATATCGCGAAGGCCCGGTACCACAAGATCATCCTCATGACGGACGCCGACGTCGACGGCAGCCACATCCGCACGCTGCTGCTGACCTTCTTCTTCCGGCAGATGCCGGAGCTGATCGAGCGCGGGTACGTGTACATCGCCCAGCCTCCGCTTTTCAAGGTGAAGAAGGGGAAGACGGAGCGCTACCTCAAGGACGAAGCCTCTTTGAACGAGTACCTCGCCGACCTCGCGGTCGAGGATGTGGAACTCTATGTCGAAGGCACCCAGGATTACGTCTCTGGCCGGCGCCTCCTGCCGGTGCTCAAGAAATTGATCGCGTTCGAGGCGCTGCTCGGCCGGCTCAACAAGAAGACGCACGAAGCGGCCATGCTCCGGGCCTTCGTCGACGAACCCGGATTGGACCGTGACCTCCTGAAGAACCGCTCGGTGCTCGGGACCGTCGTGGACAACGCGAAGCGCACGCTGGCCGGCGTCTATCCCAAATTGACGCCGAACTTCGAGATCGTCGATGACGAAGAGCATCAGTCCAACAAGGTGGTGTGCCGCCTGCATGCGAACGGCATGCTGCACAGCCTGGACGTGAGCCATGAGTTGGTGGGCTCCGCCGATTTCCGCGAACTGCAAAAGCTGACGCCGTCGGCCATCGGGTTGGGCCGCGCCCCCTACAAGCTCAAAGCCAAGGGTCATGAGACGCAGTACTATTCGACCGACGAGCTGGTGAAAGCGATTTTGGACATGGGGAAACAGGGCTTGAGCATCCAACGGTACAAGGGACTCGGTGAAATGAATCCAGGCCAGCTCTGGGAAACGACGATGAACCCCGAGGCCCGCACCTTGTTGCGGGTGACGCTCGAGGACCTGACCGGGGTGGACGAAATCTTTACCATCCTCATGGGGGACGAGGTCGAGCCTCGCCGCAACTTCATCCAGACCCACGCGCTCGAAGTCAGAAATTTGGATGTGTGACAGCAGGACGTCTTCGTGATGTCCTGCTAGGCGTCGTCTTAAGGGAAGGAAGAGTAACTCTCGTTTAGGCAGTTTGTGGGTCTTGTCGGGTGCTCAAAATAGTCATCCGGCGAGGCCGCAGTCGATGTCCAAGCCGAGGCGTAGCCTTGCGCTACGCCGCAGGATTTGGACAGGACGAGAACAAAGCCGGGGACTATTTTCAGCACACGTGGGGAATTAGATGCCGCCTGATGAACGACTAGGCCAAATCGCCATCGAAGACGAAATGAAGTCGTCCTATTTGGATTACGCCATGAGCGTGATCGTAGGACGGGCGCTTCCTGACGTCCGCGACGGGCTCAAGCCGGTGCACCGGCGGATCCTCTTCGGCATGAACGAAATGGGTCTGGCCTCGAACCGGCCGTATCGCAAGTCGGCCAAGATCGTGGGCGAAATCATGGGGAACTACCATCCCCACGGCGATTCGGCGATCTACGATACGCTGGTCCGGATGGCGCAGGACTTCAACATGCGCTATCCGCTCGTCGACGGCCAAGGCAACTACGGGTCGATGGACGGCGACTCGCCCGCCGCGATGCGGTACACCGAAGCCCGCATGACGAAGCTGGCGGAGGAAATGCTCGCCGACATCGACAAGGAAACGGTCGACTTCGGCCCGAACTACGACGAATCCCGCCAAGAGCCCCTGGTGCTGCCGACCAAGGTACCGAACCTGCTCATCAACGGAGCGGGCGGGATCGCGGTGGGCTATGCGACGAACATCCCGACGCACAATCTGGCCGAGGTCATCGACGGGCTGTTGTTGCTGCTGGAGAATCCGGACGCGACGGTGGCCCAGCTCATGAAGAAAATTCCGGGCCCCGACTTCCCGACCGCGGGCTTCATTTACGGCATGAGCGGCATCAAGGAAGCGTACGAGACCGGACGCGGGCTGCTCAAACTGCGGGCCAAGGTCGTGGTCGAAACGGAGGAACGGACGGAGCGGGAGCGCCTCATCGTTACGGAGATCCCCTACCAGGTCAACAAAGCCAAGCTCATCGAGAAGATCGCCGAACTCATCCAGGAGGATCGGATCAAAGGCATTTCGGACCTCCGCGACGAATCGTCGGACCGTGAGGGCGTGCGGATCGTCATCGAGCTGAAGCGGAACGAAATCCCGCTGGTCGTGCTCAACAATCTGTACAAGCACACGCAGCTCGAGACCACCTTCGGCGTCATCATGCTGGCGCTGGTCAACAACCGGCCCGAAGTGCTCAACCTGAAGCAGATCCTCTATCACTTCATCGAGCACCGGCGCGAAGTGGTCGTGCGCCGCACCGCGTACGAGCTGCGCAAGGCGGAGGAGCGCGCCCACATCCTGGAAGGCCTGAAAATCGCGCTCGACAACCTCGACGCGGTGATCGCGCTGATCCGGCGTTCACAGTCGCCCGATGAAGCGCGCGCCGGCCTCATGCGGCAATTCGCGCTGACGGAAATTCAGGCCAACGCGATTCTCGACATGCGGCTGCAGCGGCTGACGCAGCTGGAACGGGCCAAGCTGATCGAGGAATACCAGGAGGTCCTCAAGCAGATCGAATACTTGAAGTCTGTGCTGGCGAGCGAGGCGCTGGTGCGCACGATCATCAAGGACGAATTGACGGAACTGCGCGAGGCGTACAAAGACGACCGCCGTACCCAGATCGTCAAGGAAGAGGCGGAGATCAGCCTCGAGGATCTCATCGCCGAAGAGGAGGTGATCGTCACGATCACCCACAGCGGCTACATCAAGCGCAACGCCGTTTCTCTCTACCGGGCCCAGCGGCGCGGCGGCAAAGGCAAGATCGGCATGGGGATCAAGGAGGAAGACTTCGTCGAGACGCTCTTTACGGCCTCGACCCACGACACCCTGCTGTTTTTCACCGACGCGGGTAAAGTGTACTGGCTTAAGGTGCACGAGATCCCGGAGGCCGGGCGGGCGGCCAAAGGCAAGGCGCTCGTCAACTTGCTGGCCCTCTCCAGCAACGAGAAAGTCACGGCCACGCTGCCGGTGAAAGAATATCGGGACGACCGGTTCGTGATCATGGCCACCAAAAAAGGGCTGGTCAAGAAGACCGAGCTGTCGGCCTACAGCAATCCGCGCCAGGGGGGCATCATCGCCCTGGGTCTGGAACCGGGCGACCGGCTCATCAGCGTCCATTTGACGGACGGACAGCGGGAAATCCTGCTGGGCACGAGGCAGGGGATCACGATCCGGTTCAAGGAGGACGAAGTCCGGCCGATGGGACGCACCGCCTACGGAGTCAAAGGCATCACCCTCGAGGAAGGCAACGAAGTCATCGGCATGGAAACGATTACGCCGGACTCCACCACGCAGATATTAACGGTGACCGAGGGTGGCTACGGCAAACGGACGCCCGTCGGGGAGTATCGGATTCAGGGGCGCGGCGGCAAAGGGATCATCAGCGTGAAAACGACCGAGAAAAACGGCTTGGCGGTGGGCTTCCTGCAGGTGCGGGACGGTGACGAGATCATGCTGATGGCCGCGCAAGGCAAGGTCCTCCGCTGCAAGGTGGACGACATTCGCGAAGTCGGCCGGAACACGCAGGGCGTGCGCGTGCTGGATCTGGAAGGAGACGAGGATCGCGTGGTTGGTGTGGCGCGGCTCGCCGAGGCGGTGGAACGCGAGGATGCCGCCGCCGACGAGGGCGGCGACGCCTGAGCTCCGGCCGGCCCCTCGAGCGGCGCCACGATGGATCAGCGGAACGTCCAGGCCGGTGTCCCTCCCAAAAAGCCCCTCGATACGGTGGTCAAGCTCGCCCTCTGCGTGTTTTTCGGCTCGTTCGGCCTGATTTGGGGCGGGATGTACTTGAGCCGGCCGGACCGCTCGATTCCTCCCTACAGCATCGGATCCCAAGTGGGGCATGTCGTCGCCGTGCATGTGCCGCCGGGTACGACGGACCAGCGGATCGAAACGTTGCTGCGCCGGTTTCAAAAGACAGGCCGGCACACGCATAACTTCGGACCAATGAAGATCCAGCCGACGACTCCGGACGACCCGCGGGGACGCTACCGGCGGATCGTGGTCTACATTTTTGACGACGACGCCTGGGCGGAGCCGGACGTCCTGGCCAAACATGTGGCCGGCGACGCGTCGATCATGAAAGACTACGAACGCGCCATGCGGGGATACTACCGGCTGGAGGATCAGGAAGAGGAAGGGGGCCTCGGTCCGATGCCGACCGCGGGCGCCCCCGACAAGGCGAGAATCCTGTTCAAGGGCGTGGTGACGGATCCGCTCCCTCCGGACACGGACGGGGAGAAGGATAGCTCAATATCACCTCTGTGAAGCGGCGGCGGAGCGTCTCATCCTGGAGGCCCGCGCTGCAGGACAGGGCGGCGTGGAGGTCCTCCTCCGAGGGGACGGACGCAGGCGCGGGTGCGGAGGTCGCGCCTCGTTGCGGGATGACTCCGACACGAAGGACGATCTCGGAGATGGCGTCCGGTCCCGTCGCGGCCTGCAGCTTCGCCAGCAGCGTGGGCTTGAGGAACGTCAGTTGTTGGAGCCACACCGAGTTGCGGACCGTCAGGTACAATTTCTTGAACCGGATGCGATCAGGCCAGGTATGGGAGCCGATGGGCTCGCCCACGATGTCGCTCCATTGCTGCTGAAGGCGCAGCTCCAGCAGGCTGGACTCCAGCCCCAGCCGCTTCGCCAGACCGGAGAGAATCGTGCCCAACGAATCGAGCGGGTGCCCGCGCATGATGCGGCATCTTAGTGTCGAGCCGGGAAGGGGTCAAGGACTGAAGGCGTGATGGCGAAAGCGGAGACCGAAAAGGCGGTCGTGACGAATCGGAAGGCGTATCACGACTATTTCATCGAAGAAAAATTCGAAGCCGGGATGGTCCTCCAGGGCACCGAGGTCAAGTCCCTGCGGGACGGTCGCGCCAACCTGCAGGACAGCTATGCGTCGGTCGAAGACGGTGAAGTCTTCCTGCACAACTGCCATATCAGCCCGTACACCCACGGCAACATCATGAATCACGATCCGGTCCGCGTGCGAAAATTGCTGCTCCACAAAAAAGAGATCGACAAGCTCCTGGGCAAAACCCAACAAAAGGGGCTGACACTGATTCCCCTCCGCATCTACTTCACGCGCCGCGGCCACGCCAAGGTCGAACTCGGGTTGGCCAAAGGCAAGAAGCTGTACGACCGTCGGGAAAGCATCAAAGCGCGCGAAGCCGGCCGCGAGGTCGAGCGGGCCATCAAAAGCCGCAGATAGCGACCCATCATCCGCATCTCCGCCGAATTCTTCTTAATGCTTTCCTATCCCGTTGGTTTTACGGCTGTTCAGCCGACATGGGCATTCGGTGAAGTCTGCTGGGCCTTGACTCGGTTCTAGCTAGAACTATCTTCCTGCAAGGGTTGACAAGGTCATCAACAGGAGGGGGCCATGCGACAGATCTTTCATTCTGA
Organism: Nitrospiraceae bacterium; assembly: GCA_040255845.1. Classification (GTDB taxonomy): domain Bacteria; phylum Nitrospirota; class Nitrospiria; order Nitrospirales; family Nitrospiraceae; genus Nitrospira_D. Next base: position 101,804 of record JBDZVU010000001.1, read on the forward strand.
CGAGAGCTGGCCCGGGCTGATCCTTCGCGTGACGCTGGGGCTGGTGATGTTTCCGCACGGCGCACAGAAGATGTTAGGCTGGTTCGGGGGCTATGGATTCGACGGCACCATGGGGTTCTTCACAGCAAAGCTTGGGCTTCCATGGATCAGCGGCTTCCTCGTCATCATCGGCGAGTTTTTCGGTAGTCTTGCCCTGTTGGCCGGCTTCCTGACCCGCTTCAGCGCGGCCAGCTTGGTCATCATCATGGTGGGCGCCGTCGCCATGGCCCACTGGCCCTACGGCTTCTTCATGAATTGGTTCGGGCAGCAGCAGGGAGAGGGCTTCGAGTATCATCTCCTGGTGATCGGTATCGGGCTGGCGCTCGTGGCCACGGGCGGAGGGAAGTGGGCTCTCGATCGACACGTGGCTGACAGGCTCTGATTTCCGTAGCGAAAGGAAATGTCATGACGACGCAGACCAACAGCAAGGACGTCCTCGGCGTCTACCAGCCCGGGTCTCAGCACATGGTGGGGGACGGCTTTCCCGTACGCAATCTGTTCCCGAGCAACGATCTCGACCGTCAGGTCAGCCCGTTTCTAATGCTGGACTACGCGGGGCCCCAGTATTTCAGCCCGACGGATCATCCTCGGGGCGTGGGGGAGCATCCGCACCGCGGATTCGAAACGGTCACACTCGTGTACGACGGCAAAGTGGCCCATCGGGACTCAGCCGGCAACGCGGGGATCATCGGCCCCGGAGATGTGCAATGGATGACGGCGGCGTCCGGCGTCGTGCACGAGGAGTTCCACGAGGACGAGTGGGCCCGCCGGGGCGGAACATTCCGCGCGGTGCAGTTGTGGGTCAATTTGCCCCGTGCGTATAAGATGACGGCGCCTCGGTACCAGACCATTCTGGACGCCGACATTCCGGCCGTCGATCTGGAGAACGGAGCCGGCTGCTTGCGGGTTATTGCGGGGAGCTTCCGCGGCCACCGGGGTCCGGCGAGGACATTCACGCCGGTTGAACTGTACGACCTTCGATTGCGGCAGGGCGGCCGGCTGAACCTCGCGATGCCGGTGGGTCAGAACGCGTCCGTCTTCGTCCTGGAGGGACACGTCGCGGTCAACGGGCATGAGATTCGCGAGGCCGAACTGGCCGTGCTGGCGCGGACCGGCTCAGAGGTTCTGATCGAGGGCCGGACAGAAAGTGTGGTGCTCATCATGGGCGGAGAGCCGATCGACGAGCCGATCGCGCGCTATGGGCCGTTTGTCATGAACACCAAAGCGGAATTGATTCAGGCTGTGCAGGATTATCAAAGCGGCGCAATGGGGCATTTACGATGAGCGACACGATCCCGATCGAGATCTATTCGGATGTGGTGTGCCCGTGGTGTTACGTCGGGAAAAGACGACTGGAGCGGGCGCTCGAACGACTCCAGGACCGCGGCCGTTTTGACGTCTCCTGGCGTCCGTTCGAACTGAATCCGACGCTGCCGAAGGACGGCATGGCACGGCTGGAATACCTTGAAGCCAAATTCGGCAGCCTCGACTCGTTCAGAATCATGGAGGAGCGTCTGCTCGAGGCTGCCGCCGAAGAAGGTATTCCCTTCGCGTTCGACAAGATTGCCAAAACGCCCAATACGTTCCTCGCGCATCGGCTCATTTGGTATGCGCGGAAGGCCGGCTACCAGGACCAGGTCGTGGAGTCGTTGTTTCGAGGGTATTTTGAAGAAGGAGCCGACGTGGGCTCGCTTCCGGCCTTGGCGGAGCTGGCCGGCCGTGCCGGCCTCGAGGCCAAGGCGTTCCTCGAGGGCGATGAGGGAAGCGCGGAGGTGAGGGCCGAGGAACTGGCAGGGCAGCGGCTCGGCATTCGGGCCGTGCCGTATTTCCTTTTGAACCGAGCGTACGGCCTGTCGGGCGCGCAGCCGGTGGAGCGTTTCGTGTCGGCCCTCGAACACGTGGTCGCTCAGCGGTCCGCGGCCGCCGACGCTGCGAGGAGGAGGTGACCGTGGCCGTGCAGGTGTATGGATGCAACCATATTGCGATTGAGGTCACCGATGCCAAAAAGGCGGTTGACTTCTACTCCGACGTCTTTGGTTTGACCATGCTGCGCGGGGGTGAAGGAGCCGCGTGGTGCAAGCTCGGCGAGCATCAATTCATGGCAATCTTCGAAGTGAAGGAGCTACAGCCCGATCGCGTCAAACACTTCGGATTGATGGTCCGCGATCCCGAACAGATCCGCGAAGTGCGGCGGAAGCTCACGAAGAAATACAAGCTGAAGCTGCACCCCTATTTTCGATGCGACTTTCGGGATCCGTGGGGAAACCGGATCCAGGTCGGGGACTTGTCCGACGAGTCGCTTGTTTGGCTGTTACCCTACCAGGAAGTGCAGAAAGCGGGAGTGACATTCAAACAACCGCGCAGAAAGCGGCGCACCTGAACGTCGACGGAGGGGATGGATGAAAGCCCACTATCTCGGTCACGTCGTCTTTTACGTCAAGGATCTCGAGCAGTCGCTCGCCTTCTATCGGGATCTCCTAGGATTTCAGGAAGTCGGCCGGATCTTTCACGGTGCGGCGGCGGCGCTGACCTCGGGCCGGACCCATCATGAGCTGCTGCTGATCCAGGTGGGAGACGTGCCGGGACCGCCCCCCGGGCCGCGCCGTGGCCTGTACCACATCGGCATCAAGGTCGGCGACAGTCTCGACGAGCTGCGGGCCGCGAAACGGGAATTGGAGCAGGCAGGTGTGACCATCGACGGGATGAGCGACCACACCGTCAGCCAAAGTCTGTACCTGCGCGACCCGGACGGTAACGAAGTGGAGCTCTACGTCGATGCGGATCCGGCGCTCTGGAAACATCGGCCCGACGCGGTCCTTTCTCCGATCAAGCCGTTGAGGCTGTAATACGCCCCCAGTTGCGGAACTGTGCGCGCTTGCTCATACTAGCGCCATGCCGGACGGTGTCTCCATCGAAGGCGCGACGATCGAGCGCGCGCTGCTGCAGGTCGCGGAAGCCGTGTCTTCGCACCGTGACCTTCCCTCTCTGTTCCGCGAACTCGCCCAGCGGCTGCCATCGGTCGCGCCGTTCGACTTCATCGGGCTGGTGCTGCATGACGAACGCAGCAACATGATGAAGGTGCACGTGCTTGAAACGGCCGCCACGCAACCTCTGAGGAAACGGCTCGACGGCTTGCAGCTGCCGATCGAGGAATCTTCCAGCGGATGGGTTTGGACCTACCAGCGGCCCTTGGTCATCCCTTCCCTTGCCGACGAGACCCGATTTTCGATGGGGATGTCCCTGTTGCGTGACATCGGGGTCGAATCCATGTGCATGTTTCCCCTCACGACCGCCATGCGGCGGCTCGGCGCCATGGGGTTCGGAAGCGCCAAGCCGAGGGCCTTCGGCGAGAGCGAGGTCGAGTTTCTCAGCCAAGTGGCGAGGCAGACGGCGATCGCGGTGGAAAATGCGCTCAACTATGAAGAGGCGCGGGAGGCGCAGAGCCAACTGGCCAAGGAGCGCGACCGCCTCCAGTTGCTCCTGGAAATCAATAATGCGGTCGCCTCTCACCTGGAACTGCGCGACCTGTTCGATTCCCTGACGCTCAGCATCCGGCGGCTGCTCAAAGCCGACGTCGTGAGCCTGGCGCTGCTGGAACCGGGCACCGACCAACTCCGGCTCTATGCGCTGGACTTTCCCGGCCGCCAGGGATTTATCGAAGAAGGGACGACCTGCAACCTGTGCGGCTGCCCTTCCAGCGAAGCGATCATGGGGAAGAAGGCCGTGGTCCTGCGCCGCGCCGATCTCGAAGGATCCGACAGCCCGGTCTCCAAGCGGCTCGTTGCCGCCGGGGTGAAGACCGCGTGCTGTGTGCCGCTGCTGTTGCGCGATCGTCCGGTGGGTGCCCTCAATGTCGGCAGCCTGCAGGAGAGCGCCTTTAGCGAGGGCGACGCGGATCTGCTCTGCGAAGTGGGTAAGCAGCTTGCGCTGGCGATTGCGAATTCGATGGCGTATCAGGAAATCGCCGCGCTGAAGGACAAGCTGGCCAAGGAAAAGTTGTATCTCGAAGAGGAAATCCAGACCGAGTACAACTTCGAGGAAATCATCGGCGATAGCCGGGCCCTCAAGCAGGTCCTCAAGCAGCTGCAAACCGTCGCCAAGACGGATTCCACCGTCCTGATCCTCGGCGAAACCGGCAGCGGCAAGGAGTTGATCGCCCGCGCCCTGCACAACCTCAGCGATCGCCGGGAGCGCACCTTCGTCAAGCTTAACTGCGCCGCGATTCCCACCGGTCTGCTGGAAAGCGAGCTGTTCGGCCACGAGAAGGGCGCCTTCACCGGCGCCATTGCGACGAAGATCGGCCGGTTTGAATTGGCCGACAAGGGCACGCTCTTCTTGGACGAGGTCGGCGAGATCCCGCTGGAACTTCAGGTCAAGCTGCTGCGCGTCCTCCAGGAGCAAGAATTCGAGCGCCTCGGAAGTACCCGCACCATTCGGGTGAACGTGCGCGTCGTCGCCGCGACGAATCGCGACCTGGCGCAGATGGTCGAGGAGCAGAAGTTCCGCAGCGACTTGTACTACCGCCTCAAGGTGTTTCCGATCACCGTGCCGCCGCTGCGGGATCGCGCCGAGGACATTCCTCTGCTCGTGCGGCACTTTACCCAAAAGTTCGCCGCGCGGATGAAGAAGCGCGTGGAATCGGTGCCCGCCGAATCGATGAAGGCGTTGCAAGCGTATCCCTGGCCAGGGAACGTCCGCGAGTTGGAAAACTTCATCGAGCGCGCCGTGATCCTCTCGACCGGCACGGAATTGTTCGTGCCGATCGCCGAACTGAAACGCCCCACGGTCGCCTCCAATGGGTCCGTCGTGACGCTGGAGCAAGCCGAGCGAGACCACATCTTAAAAGCCTTGCGGGAAGCCAACTGGACGATTGGCGGTCCGGCAGGCGCCGCGGCGAAGCTCGGCATGAAACGCACGACCCTCCAATCAAAAATGCAGAAGCTGGGCATCAGCAGACCCGTCTAACCTTCCTCTGATCAGATCCTACTTGTTCGCCCGCCCATATTTCGGCGTGCGCCGAACTATCGGCACACGCTGTCGTCACGCCGTGCGCCGCGCTTCCCTGCGAACGTGAGAAAAGCTATTACGGTGCATCGAGTTAGATGGAGCGATGCCCGTAGAGCCGGATGGAATGGTTCCTGCTGTCTCCGTTCCTATCACATGACGCGGAGGATGCGATGACACTCTTGGTGATTGCAACGATCGGTTTGGCGATGTTTGGGGTCCACCGGCAGCTGGGGCAGCGCAACATGGAGCCGGTCACCTACAAACGTCCCCGCTCCCATAGGTTCCGCCGGTTCATGATGTTCTGACGTAGACAACGGGTGGTGCACCGGATCAGGGAGGATGCCATGAAAACGACAATCTCGAAGCAGACATTTCGTCAGATATGGCTGAGCACAGAACCGTGCCGTCACCGCCGCGGGGCGGTGGCGACTGGCCGAAGCCGGACGGTACTCGATGACAGCGGCACGCTCGCCATCACGGCGTGGACGTGCGCGGATTGCGGCGAGTTGGTCGAAGAAGTTCACATTTTGTCTCACGACGGAAAGAGTGAGTCGTGTCCGGTCCGGTATACCGTGTCCGTCCCGATGACCCGGCAGCTTGCCGCTGCCGGACGCTGAGCGGATCAGCGGCTTTGAGAGGCTCCTATGGATTTCTTCACCGACATTCTTCATCGCCACGGCGCGCTCGTGCTCTTCGGCGTCGTGCTGGCTGAACAACTTGGACTTCCCCTTCCCGCGCTGCCGCTGATGGCGGCAGCCGGTGTGTTGATCGGGACTGGCCACCTCGGGTTGTTCCCCGCCGTCGGGGCGGCGTTTCTGGCGACCCTGCTGGCAGATTGGCTGTGGTACGTCGCCGGGCAGCGGCGAGGTCGGCCGGTTCTGGCCTTGCTCTGCCGGATCGCACTCGAGCCCGACACCTGTGTGCGGCGCACCGAGCACGTGTTTCGGACGCACGGGCCGCGGGCGTTGGTGCTTGCGAAGTTCGTCCCCGGCCTCAGCACGATCGCCCCGCCGTTGGCTGGAGTCGTCGGACTGGGACCGGTGCTGTTCTTCTTGTACGACGCGCTCGGGACTGGACTATGGGTCGGCAGCGGGCTGGGCCTCGGCTACGCCTTCGGAGCCGCGGCTCCAAGCATGGCCGCTGAGGCCGCGCATCTGACGCCGATTGCGGGGTTGGCCATGGTCACGCTGCTGGCGGGGTATGTCCTCGCAAAGGCATGGCGCCGGCGGGTGGCGTTGCAAAGAGCGCCGCGCATGACGGTGGCTGATGTGGTGCGGAAGCTCGATGCCGGAGAGCCGATTCTGTTCGTGGATCTGCGGAGCGAAGCCGAGCAACGAGCGGAGCCAGGCATCCCGGGCGCCCGGTCGATCGCCATTGAGGAGTTGGCGGCGCAGGCCGGCGTGCTGCCCAAGGATCGGGAAATCGTATTCTATTGCGCATGCCCGGATGACGCGTCCAGCGCCAAGGCAACGCTGATGTTGCGGCGGCTGGGCTTCGAGCGGGCTTGGGCGCTCAAAGGCGGGGTGACCGCATGGCATGCGCGGCATCAACCGGTCCGCTTGGTTCCCGTGGTGGTGGAGCCGGCATAACAAGAGCAGGAAAGGACGGCGAAAATGGAATTCCGACTTCCTACACCGGAGCAGGCGCACTGGGGATTGCGCGCCATGAAAACCGTGGCCTTGGCGGATGGCGCGCTCGACGACACGGAAGCGGGCATGCTGGAAGCGGTGCAGCGGGTGCTGGGCACCTCCTATCGTGTTGACGAGCTGAACCCCGATCACGCCGTCCGAGCTGGCACGGGGGCTCACCGATCGGCAAATCAGGGGCCAATTGGTGCAAGGGTTGATCGTGATGTCGCTAATCGACGGCACCGCGAGCCGCGAGGAAGCCGATCTCGTCGAACAATTCGCGGCGGCACTGGAGGTTCACGCGCCGGAAGTCGCCAACCTCCGTCATGTGCTCAACAGGGATATTCTTCAGCTGCGGCTCGATCTCGTACGTCGCGTCTGGCTCAGGCCCAAAGTGAGGGACATCTGGAACCGTGAAGGGATCCGGGGTGTGTACAAGTTCGCGCGCGGCATGGCCGGGAAATATGAGGATGCGCACCTTGCGGCGCGCTATCAGGTGCTGGAGCAGTATCCGGCCGGATCACTGGGCCGCGCCTATTGGGACTATTGCCGCAGGAACGGCTTCGCGCTTCCCGGTGAGCGAGGCGGCGCGCCTGAGGAGATTCTTTTCCACGACTGTGCGCATATTCTTTCGGGCTATGGGACGACGCCCGAAGAGGAAGTGCAGGTCGCCTGCTTCAGCGCGGGCTTCCAGCGCCGAGAGCCGTGGCTCTTCGTTTTCTTCGTCCTCCTCCAATTCCATGTCGGGATTCGGATGACGCCCATCACCGAGGCCCGAACCGGATTCTTCGATCCGGAAAAGGCCCTGGTCGCGCTGCGGCGGGGCGCGGCGATGACTGTGGATTTGAATGACGGCTGGGACTATTGGCCGGTCATGGGGGAGCAGGTTGAGGAGCTCCGCCGGCGCTACAATATCCTCCCCGCAGAGGCGTTCGTTCCCGCGACGCAACCGGTGTAGAAGGCCTGACGCAGGGGCTGCCTGACTTGCCGAAATTTCGGCACGTGCCGAATGGCCGGCGGCCCCGGTCGGCGTTCTCCGCGAGAACGCTGGCGCAGCTGTTCGCTGCGTGTCGATTTCCCACAAGAACCAGCGACCACTAGCGGGCGGGAACGATGGAACGAGGATTGCTCAAGAGTCGAGTGCAGAGCGAGAGATGCAGGAGGAGGTTATGAGTCGTCGGGGGTGGATCGGTTCTGTGATGCTGATGCTGTCGGTGCTGCTGTCGGCACTGGGATTGGCCGCCTGGAAATACGAGTCGATTCAAGAGGGCGCCGTCGCGGCGGCCCGCCAACCGGAGCCGATGGAAGCGGTCGCGGTCGCGGCCGCGCGGGCCGTTGAGCACCGGGAACGGGTGACGTCGATCGGCACGGTCCTGGCCCTTCGTTCGATTACGCTGCGCAATGAGCTGCCGGGAACGGTGGCGCAGATTCGATTCGCACCGGGAGACGTGGTCGAGGCGGGAACCGTGCTCGTCGCGTTGGACGTCTCGGTGGAAGAGGCCGATCTGCGGGCGCAACAAGCGCAAGCGGCTTTGGCGAAGACCGTGTTGGACCGCCGAAGAGCCTTGCGCGAGGACCTGGCCGCTGCGCAGGAGGAAGTGGACCGTGCGCGCGCCGATCTCGATGTGGCGCAAGCCCAAATTGCCCGCACCAAGGCCATCATCGCCCGGAAAACGATCCGCGCGCCCTTCCGCGCGCGCGTCGGACTGGCGGACGTCCATCCCGGACAGTATCTGAACGAGGGCACGTCGCTCACCACCTTGCAAGGCATCGACGAAGCCGTCCATGTCGATTTTCCCGTGGCGCAGCACATTGCGAGCGGGTTGCACGAAGGCGATCGGGTGGAGATCATTCCGACGGGAGGCGCTCCGGTCGAAGGCCGCCTCGTCGCCATCGATGCCCGCGTCGATCCCGCGACGCGCAATGCGATGATCCGGGCCAGAATCGACGGTGGATCGGATGTTCTCACTCCCGGCGCGGCCGTTCGGGTTCGGGTGCCGGTGGGAACCGCCCGCCAGGCGGTGGCCATTCCGGTCAATGCCCTTCGCAAGGCTCCAGGGGGAGATCAAGTGTTCGTGATCGAGCATGATCAGGAGGGAAGAACCCGAGCAAAAGTGCGCCAAGTCGAAGTGGGCGCCATGCTCGCCGACGAAGTCGTCATCCATGCCGGAGTGTCCGCCGGGGAACTGGTGGCGACGTCCGGCTCGTTCAAGCTTCGGGACGGCGTCCTGGTGAGCGCGGCCGAGCCGGCAACCGGACAGACGATGGTCTTGCGCTGAAGGACGAAGCACCGATGCGATCGTTTACCGACGTCTTCATCAAACACCCGGTTCTGGCCGTGGTGGTCAATCTCGTGATCGTGCTCGTCGGATGGCGCGCGCTCACCGCCCTGCCCGTCCAGCAATACCCCAAGATCGAAAGCTCGTCGGTTGTCATTACCACGATCTACTACGGAGCCAGCGCCGAGACGGTCCGCGGCTTTTTGACGACGCCGATCGAGCGCGTCGTCTCTGCGATCAGCGGGGTCGACTACCTCGAATCCACCAGCCGGGCCGGCGTCAGCACGGTGACGGTCCATCTGAAGTTGAACCACAGCAGCACCGCCGCCTTGGCCGAGGTCACCGCTCGGCTCCAGCAGGTGCGATCGGAGCTGCCGGCGGAAGCCGAGCCTCCCATGATCGAGGTCCAGCGGGCGGACCGCCCTTATGCCGCGTTTTACCTCAGCTTCACCTCGTCGGAGCGCACGGTGCCGGCGTTGACTGATTGGCTGCTGCGCGGCCTGCAACCGCAGCTCGCCACCTTGCCGGGTGTGCAGCGCGTGACGATCGAGGGAGGCCGGCAGATCGCCATGCGGGTCTGGATCGATCCGGAGCGGCTGGCGGCATTCAATTTGTCGCCGGGAGACGTGCAGGGTGCTCTGCGGCGCAACAACTACCTGGCGGCGGTCGGCCGGACAAAAGGGGATCTCGTTCAGGTGAACCTCCTCGCCAACACGGACCTCCGGTCCACCGAGGAATTTGAAGATCTGATCGTCGCGGACCGCGGCGGAGCGATCGTTCGCCTGAAGGACATTGCCCGAGTGGAGCGCGGGGCCGAAGAGGCGGAGATGGTCGCCAAGTACAACCGCACGGAAGGCGTCTATCTGGGAATTTGGCCGCTCGTCGGCTCCAATGAAATCGACGTCGCACACCGGCTGCGGGACGAGATGGACCGCATCCGGCCCACGCTGCCCCCCGACATCGACATGCAGCTCGTCTGGGACGGGACGATGTTCATGGAGAGCGCCCTCAAGGAAATCACCAAGACCCTCGGAGAAACGATCCTGATCGTCGCCGCGGTCGTCTTTCTGTTCATGGGATCCGTTCGTACGGCCTTGGTCCCGCTCGTCGCGATGCCGGTGTCCTTAATCGGCGCAGGGCTGTTCATGTACGCGCTGGGGTTCAGCTTGAACCTGCTCACGATCCTGGCCATCGTGCTCGCGGTCGGGCTCGTCGTCGACGATGCGATCGTGGTCGTCGAGAACGTCGAGCGTCACGTGCGCCAAGGCAAGTCCCGCATTCAAGCGGCGATCAGCGGGTCCCGCGAGCTGGTCGGCCCGATCATCGCCATGACGATCACCCTGGCGACCGTCTACGCCCCGATCGGCTTTCAAGGCGGCTTGACCGGCTCGCTGTTCATGGAATTCGCCATTACCTTGGCCGCGGCGGTCGTGTTGTCCGGCGTCGTCGCCGTCACGCTCTCGCCCGTCATGAGCTCGCGATTCGTGCGTGAGGACGGCGAGGAGAGCCGGCTGACGAGACTGGTGAACGGGACGTTCGACGTCGTGCGCCGCCAGTACGCCCGGCTGTTGGACCTCGCGCTGGAGATGCGTTGGGCGGTGGTCGCGGCCGCGCTCCTCGTCATGGCGGCGGCCTGGCCGCTGTATCAGTTCAGCCGGCAGGAGCTCGCTCCGGTCGAGGATCAAAGCCACATCAGCTTGTTCATGGAAGCCTCTCCGGATTCCACGGTCGCCGCGACCAACCGCGAGTCGCTGAAGGTGGTCGAGGCCATGACGGCCTTCCCTGAAGCGCGGTTCATGTGGTCCCTCACCTCCTCATGGGGAGGGTTCGGCGGATTGGTCGCGAAGGATTGGCGGGAGCGCACGCGGTCGACGGAGTCGATGTACGGGGAGGTCTTCGGGGCGGTCTCGCAGATTCCGGGCTTGCGGGTCTTTCCCCGCCTGGACCCGCCTTTGCCTTCCCCGGGGCAGTATGACGTGGAGCTGCTGCTTCAGACCGATGCGCCGGTGGAGCACATGGTGGAGACGGCGGCGGCTGTTTTGGGCGCGGGGTGGCAAAGCGGCAAATTTCTCTATGTGGACACGGACCTCAAGATCGACCTGCCGGAAGCGCGCGTGGTGCTGGACCGGGACCGGCTGGCCGACCTGGGACTGGACTTGGCAGGCGTCGGGCGGGAACTCGGTACGCTGCTCGGCGGCGCCTACGTCAACCGATTCAATTACTTCGATCGCAGCTACAAGGTGATTCCGCAGGTCGGCGACGGAGACCGCGCGTCGGTCGGTCCGCTGCTGGACGTGAAGATCAAGACGCCGAGCGGCCAGCTCGTGCCGGTCTCGACCTTCACCCACATCGAGACCGGCACCGCCCCCCGCACGCTGAACCGGTTTCAGCAGCGCAATGCCGTTCGGATCTTCGGCGGGGTCAAGCCCGGCGTGACGAAGGAGGAGGCGCTTCGGGTGCTCGAATCCGCGGCCGCCGCCGCACCCGGCCCCCGGCTCGTCCTCGACCATGCAGGCGAATCGCGTCAGATTCGCCACGAGGGCGGCGCGTTGACGGCCACGCTGGGATTTGCCGTGGTGCTCATTTATTTGGTGCTCGCCGCACAATTTCACAGCTTCCGGGATCCGTTGATCGTCCTCTTGGGGTCCGTGCCGCTGGCGGTCTCCGGGGCGCTCATCTTCAGTTTCCTGGATTGGACCACGATCAACATCTACTCACAGGTCGGCCTCATCACGCTGGTCGGATTGATCGCCAAGAACGGCATTCTGATCGTGGAGTTCGCCAATACGCTGCAGGCCCGCGGATTGTCCAAGGGCCTGGCATTGCGGGAAGCGGCGCTGACGCGGTTGCGTCCGGTGCTGATGACGTCGGCCGCGACGGTCTTCGGCCATCTGCCGCTCGTCTTGGTGGCGGGGCCGGGCGCCGCGGCTCGGAACAGCATCGGCATCGTCCTGGTGACGGGCATGACGGTCGGCACGATCTTCACGCTCTTCGTGGTGCCGGTGTTTTATTCATTGATCGCGGCACAGCGGGAACCGAGCGCCGCTCCTGAACGACCCCGCGCGGTCGATCACGACTGGGTGCTCGCAGGAGCGCGCGGATAAGGAACAGCAGCGGAGGTCCGCTCAGAGGGATCATGTTGAAGATTACAGTCAATCGTGACGAACAACCGGCTCGGATGGTGTTGGAAGGTAAACTCGCCGGGGCGTGGGTCCAGGAAGCGCGCGACGCGTGGCGGCAGTTCGCCAAGGAAGCAGGCGGGGCGCCGCTGATCGTGGACCTCAAAACCATCGATTATGTCGACGGCGACGGGAAGGATCTCTTGGCGACGATGTGGCGCGAGGGGGCGACACTGCAGGCCGCGGGGTGTTGCACGAAGTACATCATCGAAGAGATCGCAAAAGGCGGCCGCAGATCGGCGTGCTCCGAACCGAACGCCTAGAGGATTATTGTTGCCCTTAAGAGAAAGCTGTTAGACTGATCGGAATGCGTATGATTCGGCTTCGGTCAACCCATGTCGTGTCCCCTCTCTTGTACGCGCTGCTCTGCTGCGCCGGCTGGGCCGTGACCGGCTGCAAGCCCGACGCCGGGTCAGCCCCCCCGGCTCCGTCGCTGCCGCAAGTCGAATTCGTGGCGGCGACCAGGCAGACGGTGCCCGATGAGCCGGAGTTCATTGGTCAGGCTGAGGCGTCCCGTCCGGTGGAGATCCGGTCGCAGGTGACCGGTATCCTAAAGCAGGTCCTATTTACGGAAGGCCGTGAGGTGAAAGCCGGGGACAAGCTCTATCAAATCGACCCGGTCCCCTTCGAGGCCGCCTACCAAAGCGCCAAAGCGCGGATCGCCGAAGCGGAAGCCCGCGTCGTCCAGGCCCGGCAGAATCTGGCCCGGGTGAAGCCGCTGTTGGCGGAGCAAGCCGTGAGCCAAAAGGACGTGGACGATGCCATCGCCGAAGACCTGCAGGCCAAGGCGGCTCTGCAAGGCGCCAAGGCCGAGATGATCAGGGCCAAATTCGATCTGGACAACACGCTCATTGTGGCCCCGATCGACGGGCTCATCGAACGCAGCCGGTACTACGAAGGGCGCCTGGTATCCGCGCAGACGGATTTGCTCACAATGATCCATCAGATTGATCCGATGTACGTCGTCGTCAGCGTCCCGGAAAGTTTCCTCCTGAGACGGCGGCAGGACGTCATTGCGGCAGGGCTGAAAGATCCGGGAACGGTCGAGCTGAAAGGCACCGTGATCTTTGCCGACGGCAGCGTCTACCCCCATGAGGGGGTCTTGGATTTTGCGGACGTGGGCCTGCGGAGCGAGACGGGTTCCAGGCAAGCACGATTCGTCGTCCCGAACCCCAACCGCATGCTGCTGCCGGGGCAGTTCGTCCGGGTCCGATTCAAGGGAACGGTCAAAGAAAACGTGATCCTCGTGCCGCAGCGGGCCGTCCAACAAAGCCCCCAAGGGGCGGTTGTCTTTGTCGCCGGCGAAGGCGACAAGGTGGAAATCCGCCCCGTGAAGGTGAGCACCTGGCGCGAGCGGGAGTGGATCATCGAATCCGGCGTCGAACCGGGTGAGCGGATCATCGTGGAAGGCTTCCACAAATTGGCGCCCGGCGCGCCCGTGCGCCCGGTCCCAGCGGCACCGTCCGACAACGGGCATGCGACGAGTGAGCCGGCGGCCACCAGCAATGGCGACCGCCCGTCGGACGCCCCGGCGGAGGTCCCGGGGAGGGCCAAGTGAGCTCGCGATTTTTCATCGAGCGGCCGATTTTCGCGTCGGTCCTCTCCATCGTCATTGTCGTCATCGGCCTCGTGGCGTTGACGACGTTGCCGATCGCGCAGTTTCCCGATATCAGCCCCCCGGTCGTTCAAATCGAAGCCGATTATCCCGGAGCCAGCGCGGAAGTCGTCGCGGACGCCGTCGCGCGCACCATCGAAGTGCAGCTGCCGGGCATCGATAATCTCATCTACTATGACTCGACCAGCACGAACGACGGACACGTCAGCATCCGGCTGTCGTTCGAAATCGGTACCAACGTGGACATCGCTCAAGTCCAGACGCAGAACCGCGTCAAGTTGGCCGAGCCGCAACTGCCGCCCGAGGTCGTGCGGCAGGGCATCAGCGTGCTGAAGTTCTCACCCGATCTGCTCGCCGTCGTGGCGCTCAGTTCAAGCGATCCGACGCATGACACGGTCTTCATCTCGAACTACGCGTTGCTTCGCGTCATCGACAATTTGAAGCGCATTCCCGGCGTCGGGCAGGCGATGGTCTTCGGCCAGCAGAACTATTCCATGCGGCTGGTGCTCAATCCGGTCCGCATGGCGCAGCTCGGGCTGACGCCGACCGACATCGCGAACGTGGTGCGCGAGCAAAACCGCGACTTTCCGGCCGGACAAGTGGGCCGCGAGCCGGCGCCCAAGGGGACTGAGCTGACGATTCCGATCATGGCGCAGGGCCGCCTGACGGAGGTGAGCGAGTTCGAAGAGCTGATCGTGCGGGCCCTGCCGGACGGCTCGATGATCCGTCTCAAAGACGTGGCGCGGATCGAGCTCGGCGCGCAATCGTACGTGATGGAAGGGCGATGGAACGGCAAGCCCAACGTCTTTCTGATTACGTTTTTGGCCCCGGGCGCCAACGCGCTGGACACCGTGAAGCACGTGCGCGGCGAAATGGAGGAGCTGTCCAAGCAGTTTCCCGCCGGCATGCACTATGACATCCCGTATGACACGACGAAATTCATCGAGGTCTCGATCCAAGAGGTGCTGAAAACGCTCGCCGAGGCGATGGTCCTGGTCATCCTCGTCGTCTACCTGTTTTTGCAGAGCTGGCGAGCCACCTTGATACCGGCGGTGGCGGTCCCCGTCTCGCTCATCGGGACGTTCGCGGGGATGCAGGCGCTGGGGTTTTCCATCAACACGCTCACCTTGTTCGGCATGGTCTTGGCCATCGGGATCGTGGTCGACGATGCCATCGTGGTCGTGGAGAACGTCGAGCGGCATATCCGGGAAGAAGGCGTCTTGCCCAAAGAAGCCGCGATACGGGCCATGGCGGAGGTGACGGCCCCGATCATCGCGATCGTGTTGGTGCTCAGCGCCGTCTTCGTGCCGGTCGCCTTCCTTGGCGGCATCACGGGAGAGCTCTACAAGCAGTTTGCCATCACGATCGCGATGGCGGTCACAATCTCGGGAGTGGTGGCCCTGACCCTCAGTCCCGCGCTGGCGGCCCTCGTGCTGAAGCCGGGCGGCGAGCACCACGACCGTGGCTTTTTCGGGGTGTTCAATCGGTTCTTCGACTGGACGAGAGCACGGTATACGCGCACGGTGGAGCTGGTCATTCGACGCTGGGTGCCGTCACTGGCGGTGTTCGCCGTCATTCTGGTGGTGGCGCTCGGGCTGTTCCGGATTGTGCCTCCCAGCTTCCTGCCGGATGAGGATCAGGGCTATTTCATTACGGTGGTGCAGCTGCCGGACGGCGCGTCGAAGCAGCGCACGGACGCGGTGCTGACCAAGGTCGAGCAGTACTTCTTGTCGCAGCACGCCGTCCATTCGACCGATGCCATGTCGGGCATGAATTTCGTCTTCAACACCCGCGGCCCCAATTCGGCCACTATGTTCATCCCGCTCCGGCACTGGGACGAACGCACCAAGCCGTGGGAGCATGTGAAGGCGCTTGTCGGCGCGGCGTACGGCGAGTTTGCGAAAATTCCGGAGGCCCTGATCCTGGCCTTCAACGCGCCGCCGATCCGCGGCATCGGCGCGACGGGCGGCTTCTCGCTCCAAGTCCAGGATCCGAGCGGCGGCGACTTCCGTCAATTCGCCGCCGTGACACAGGAATTCGTGGCGAAGGCCAAAGAGAATCCGGCCATCGGCGCGATCGGGTCGAACTTCCGCGTGACGGCTCCGCGGCTGTTTGCGCGCGTCAACCGGGAGCGGGCCAAGGCCTTGGGAGTGCCGATCTCCGAGATCTTCGATACCATGCAGGCGTACTTCGGCAATCTGTATATCAACGACTTTCTCAAGTTCGGCCGCGTCTACCGCGTGCAGACGGAGGCTGAGCCCGAGTTTCGGGCGAGCCCGGCCGATATCGCCAAAGTCTACGTCCGATCGACGAGTCCGATCGCCGCATCCCTGACCGGTCGAGGGCTCATGCCGGGGCTCGGCGGCACGGGCCTGGGCGGCATGATGATTCCGCTGGAGACGGTCGTGGATACCGAATTCACCAGCGGTCCGGATCCGGTCACCCATTTCAACGGCTACAACACCGCGTGGGTCTTGGGCGCCGCGGCCCCGGGATTCAGCTCCGGGCAAGCGCTGGAGGCGCTCCAGCGCACCGCGCAAGAGGTGCTGGTCCCGAAGGGCTACACCATGGAGTGGAGCGGCATTTCGTACCAAGAAGCCAAAGTCGGAGGGCAGTCTGGGCTGGCGTTCGCCTTTGGGTTGCTGATGGTCTTTCTCGTGCTCGCCGCTCAGTTCGAGAGCTGGACCGTGCCGCTGGCCGTGATCCTCTCCGTGCCCTTCGGCGTGTTCGGGGCCTTGTCGGCCGTGTGGCTGCGCGGCATGACGAATGACATCTACTTTCAGATCGGCCTGGTGACGTTGATCGGGTTGGCCGCCAAG
>JBDZVU010000001.1:118469-134135 GCA_040255845.1 Nitrospiraceae bacterium
CCCCTCGCGATGGCGACGGGGGCCGGAGCGGCGAGTCGGCAGTCGATTGGCACCGGTGTGCTGGGGGGCATGCTCGCCGCGACGTTCCTGGCCATATTTTTCGTGCCCCTCTTTTTCGTGACGGTTCGTAAAGTGAGCGAGCGATGGGCGCCGGTGCGCGAACGAGGAGAGGTTCCACGCATCGGGCCGGAGCGGGTTCCGGTGGAGTATGCCGGGGTCCCGGCAGATGGAGAGCGCTGATGAATTCACGGGTGATACGGCATAGCATGGGATGGCTGGCGATGGGACTGCTGCTGGCGGCCTGCGCCATGGGGCCGGACTACGTCAGGCCTCAGGAGGAGGATCGACAAGAGCGCTTTCGCATGGCCGAGGGAGTCCCTGACGCAACATCGCTGGCTGATTTACCCTGGTGGGACTTGCTCAAGGACGAGCAGCTCCAGCAACTGGTCCGCATCGCGCTGGAAGAGAACCGGGATCTCCAGCGGGCCGCCGCGACGGTGGAGGAGTTTCAAGCGCGGGCGCTCGTGGCCAAAACCGATTGGCTTCCGAACATGCAGGTGCTCGGCAACGCGCCGTCGTTCGGACGCAAGACTATTTTTCTGTTTCCCGGATTCCCGAACCCGTTCAACTATTACCTGCAGGGGAACTTGAGCTGGGAGCTGGATTTCTGGGGGCGCATCCGCCGGGTGACCGAAGCGGCGCGCGCCGACATGCTGTCACGGGAAGAGAACCGCCGCGCCTTAGTGCTGCAACTGGTAGCGGGAGTGGCGGAGACCTATTTCAACCTCCTGCAGTTCGACGCGCAAATGGACATTGCGAAGCGGACGCTGCAGGCCTGGGAAGAATCGGTCCGCATCGCGCAAGCCCGTCTGCGCCAAGGCATGACGTCGCGGCTCGACGCCGACCAGTTCGAGGCCGAGCGCGCCAGTGCGGCGGCGCGGATTGCGGAGTTGGAGCGTCAGCGAGTGCAAGCCGAGAACCAATTGAGCTTGCTGCTGGGCCGCAAGCCGTTCGCGGTCAAACGAGGACGCGCCCTGATGGAGCAAACCGTGCCGCCGGAAGTCCCTCCGGGCCTGCCGTCCGACCTTTTGCAGCGACGGCCCGACATCCTGGAAGCCGAGATGCAGTTGGCGGCAGCGACGGCCCGCATCGGAGCCGCCAAGGCCGATCGGTTTCCCAAAATTTCGCTCACCGGCCTGCTCGGTGTGGCGAGCCCGAACATCGACAAACTGTTTACCGATCCGGCCTACTTCGGCGTGGCCGGCGCAGGGTTGGCGGCTCCGCTGCTCAACGCGCAGGTGCTGGGCTTTCAACAGGAAGCCGCTGAAGCCCTGGCGAAAGAAGCCATCGCCCAATACCAGCAGACGGTCCTGACGGCGTTCCGCGAGGTCGAGGACGCATTGGTGGCCGTGCGGACCGCACGGGAGCAGAACGAGGCGCAACAGGCCCAGGTGGCCGCCCTACAGTCCGCCTTGCGGCTTGCGGAAGTGCGGTATAAGGGCGGTTTGGCGAACTACTTGGATGTGTTGGTGGCTAGGCGCAATCTTTTTGAAGCCGAGCTCGCCATGATGAGTTCCCGACGGCTGCACTTAGTTTCCGTTGTTCAACTCTACCGGTCGCTGGGTGGCGGGTGGTCGCCTGAAACGCCCGGGCCCGCCAGGGCGATCCCGGTGTCTCAGTAAACGAGAGTTGCGCACGGGAACCGGATGGACAAGCGCGCCCCCACGCAGTACCCCATCCACGAGCTCCTGAGCCTCCGCTGGAGTCCCCGAGCGTTCGACGAACGACCTGTGGAGCGACAAAAACTTGCCAGCCTTTTTGAGGCGGCGCGGTGGGCCCCCTCGTCGAACAACGGCCAACCGTGGCGTTTTTTGGTTGGCGTGAAGGGAGATTCGCCGCTGTACGAAGAACTGTTCGCCTGTTTGAGGCCGAGCAATCAGCGATGGGCGTTCCGCGCACCGGTACTGATTCTGTCGGTCGCGAAACTCACCTTCGATGACGGGTCCCCCAATCGGCACGCCTATCACGACGTCGGGCTGGCCGCCGAGAACCTCGTGTTGGAGGCTACCGCCCAGGGGCTGGCCTCGCACCAGATGGCGGGGTACGACGTGGAACAGGCACGAGCCCGGCTCGGCATTCCGAACGGCTACGATCCGGTCGCCATGATTGCCGTCGGTTATCCTGGGGATCCTGCCCTGTTGGAAGAACGACAGCGGGCCCGTGAATCCCAACCGAGGGTGCGCCGGCCGATCAGCGACTTCGTCTATGTGGAAACCTGGGGCCGTGGCGCCAGCTTCTAAGGGACCGAAGCAGCAACCGGGTTCGGGCGATCCTCTCCGCCATCTGTCCCGCGCCGATCCCGTTCTCCGGCGGCTCATCCGCGACGTGGGCCCCTGTTCGCTGAAACCGAAGCGGCGGCGTTCGCCGTTCGAATCGCTGGTGCGGGCCATCGCCTATCAGCAGCTGCACGATGCGGCGGCTGAGAGCATCCTGCGGCGGCTCTGCGCGCTGTTTCCCGACCGGCGGTTTCCCGCTCCGGAACAGCTCCTTGCGGCAGATCCGCGTGCCATCCGAGGAGCCGGGTTTTCCCAGGCCAAGGTCATGGCGCTTCGCGACCTGGCCGAAAAGGTGCTGGACGGCACCGTCCCCACGGGGCGCGTGGTGCGGGGCTTAGACGACGAAGCGGTCATCGAACGGCTGACCGTAGTGCGCGGCATCGGCCGGTGGACGGCCGAGATGCTCCTCATTTTCCAGTTGGGCCGTCCCGATGTGCTGCCGGTGGACGATTTCGGCGTCCGGAACGGCTTCCGACTGGCGTATGGGCTGGCTGCCATGCCCACACCCCGGGACGTGTTACGATATGGCGAGCGATGGCGGCCGTTTCGCACCTTCGCTGCGTGGTATCTCTGGCGGGCCGTGGACCGCGGAAGCGGAAAAAACAAGATCATCACCTTGTAAAACACACACGATGGCCGATCAGCGCAAAAAGGTCGACGCGAACGTGCCGGGCAACTTTTTCGTCGATCGGACGTGCATCAACTGTGATGCCTGCCGCCAGCTGGCCCCGAATTCCTTCGAGGAGGTGGGCGACTTCTCTGCGGTGGTCCATCAGCCCGAGACCCCGCGTCAGCTGTTAGAGGCCTACCAGGCATTGATGGCCTGTCCCGTGGGCGCAATCGGCGTGGAACGGAGCGAGCCCACTGCCCTTCGAGCGGCGAAGTCCAGCTTTCCGCTGCCACTGGAGGGCGACGTATTTTACTGCGGGTTCAATTCCGACCAATCCTACGGGGCCAACAGCTTTTTCATCCGGCATCCAGAGGGGAACTGGCTCATCGACTCTCCGCGCTATCTTCGTCATCTGGTGGACGCGTTCGACCGACTGGGCGGAGTCGCCTCAATTTTCCTCACCCACGAAGACGATGTGGCCGATGCCCACCGATATGCCAAACACTTCGGTGCCAAACGGATCATTCACCGGGCCGATGCCCATGCGGTTCCCGACGCGGAATGGGTACTGGACGGGGGCGAGGCCGTCCTGCTCGCGCCTGACTTTCGGGCGATTCCGGTTCCCGGCCACACGCCCGGCAGTCAAGCACTGCTCTACCGTGATGAATATCTGTTCACGGGCGATCACCTGTGGTGGAATCCGGACAGGAACGAACTGGAGTCTCCCCGGCAGTTAGTCTGGAATCACGACCGGCTCCTGGGATCGATCGAGACCCTCCTTCGCTTTCGTTTCCGCTGGGTGCTCGCCGGTCATGGCGGCCGCATCCGGCTTTCCGAACACGATATGCAGATCCAGCTCCGGCAGCTCCTCGAGCGGCGAAAGGCGCTCGTAGTCTCTTGACCTCCCCGGTTTCGACTTCAGAGGAAGGACATCAGGTCATGGCGCGGTTGAGCGGGAAGGTGGCGATTGTGACGGGTGCGTCCAGCGGTATCGGGCGCGCCATTGCCGAGCGGCTGGCCGACGACGGCGCGCTGGTCGTCATTCATTACGCAACCAGCGCCGACAAGGCGGAGCGCGTGGCGGCCGGGATTCAGGCCAAAGGCGGGAAGGCCGTGACCGCCCAAGCGGACATTCGGCAGGTGCCGGAGGCGCGCAGGCTCGTGGCGGACACGGCGGCACGCTTTTCCCGACTGGATATTCTCGTCAACAACGCGGGCAAGTTTCTCCCGAAGGCGTTTCTCGAGACGACGGAAGCGGATTTCGACGCCGTCATGGCGCTGCACGCGAGGGGTCCATACTTTGCCATGCAGGAGGCGGCGAGGGTCTTGCAGGACGGCGGACGAATCGTCAATATCAGCACGGCGGGCACCCACATGCACTTTCCCGGCGCCACGGCTCATTTGGCGAGCAAAGCGGCGCTGGAACAACTCACCAAGGCACTCGCGCTCGAACTGGCGCCGAGGGGCATCACGGTCAATGCGGTCGCCCCCGGCATCACCGACACCGGCGTCTTGACCGAAGCCTATCGCCAGATGGGGATGCGCCAATCCCCCCTGCGGCGGTTGGGAACCCCGGGGGATATTGCGGACGTCGTGGCGTTCTTAGTCAGCGAGGAGGCGCGATGGGTCACAGGGCAGACGATACAGGCGGGTGGCGGAATGGTGATGTAGCCCCGACGGCTCCGTCATCCTTCGCACGCACGCTCGTTCGTTGGATTGATCACAATATCCTCTCCCTCGGCCGCGACATGCGGCTCTCCTACCTGCCGCCGCTCATGGTGTACATGGCGTACGGCATCTCGGGCCTCACCGGCATCGTCGGTACGTTTTTCGTCAAAGAATATTTGGGTCTGTCCGCCTCGTTTCTGGCGGCCTTGGGCTTCTGGGCGGGCATCCCCTGGGCGCTCAAAATGCCGATCGGCCACATGGTGGATCTGCTGTGGCGGTGGAAAAGCTGGCTGCTCGGTGTCGGGGCCTTCTTGCTCGCCGTCAGCCTTGGCATCATGGCGGCACTGATTCTTCATCGAGAAGCCATGACGGCCGTGCTCTCCGCTGAAGTGTGGTTCATCCTCAGCACGCTGCTGGCGCCCATCGGCTATGTCATCCAAGACGCGGTGGCGGATGCGATGACGGTGGAAGCCGTCCCCCGCGTCGATGAACAGGGCCGCCCCTTCGACGATCTGACTCGGAAAATCATGCATACGACGATGCAGACCTTGGGACGCGTGGCCATCATCGGCGGCGGCATTCTGGTCGCGCTGATCAATGTCTATGTCTTCACGGGGGTCGAGGGGCTTCCTCAGGCCGAGATGGTTCGTCTATACGGGCAGATTTACGTCATGGCGCTGGCGATTCCCTTCATCTCGGTCCTTGGAGTCGGCGTCGCGTGGGCGCTGAAGCGACGGCACCTGCGCCGGCTGCTGCGGCAAGGATTCACCCGCGAAGAGGCGCGGCAGATGGTCAATGTGCGGGATGCGGAACAGGAGCCCACGAAACCGAACTGGTGGATCCTTGGGGGCAGCCTGGCCTTCGTTTGTTTTACGCTCGTGATCGGCTTCGGAGGGTTTGCCCACAGCGAAGAAATTGTGTTCGCCGGCTCGATGCTCATTGTGTTGTTCCTGATGAGCCGGCTGGTGCAGGAATTGGAACCAGACAAACGGTTGACCCTCGTGGGGACGGCGGTTGTCGTATTCATGTTCCGGGCGATTCCTTCGACCGGTCCTGGCACGACGTGGTGGATGATCGACCATCTGAAATTCGACCAACAGTTCCTCTCCGTGCTGTCGTTGATTGGGAGCACGCTGACCCTGGTCGGCATGTTTATCTTCCGCCGATTCATGGCGGAACGGTCCATCGCCTATGTCGTCGGCTTCCTGACCGTGGTCGGCACGATCTTGAGCCTTCCGATCGTCAGCATGTTTTATGGGTTCCACGAGTGGACGGCCCGCATGACGGGAGGGGTTGTGGATGCCCGCTTTATCGCGCTGGTCGATACGGCTCTGGAGTCCCCGCTGGGACAGATTTCCATGGTTCCGATGCTTGCATGGATCGCGAATTCTGCCCCGACACGCTTGAAAGCCACGTTTTTCGCCGTCATGGCCTCCTTTACGAACCTGGCGTTGTCCTTGAGCCAGCTGGGGACGAAATACTTGAACGAGATCTTCGTGGTCACCCGTGAAGTACGCGACCCGGCGACCGGGGCGGTACAGGTACCGGCCGACTATAGCCAACTAGGACCTCTGTTGATTACGCAGGTCGTCCTAGGCCTCGCGCTGCCCTTTGTCGCGATCGTGTTCGCCAAGGTGACGCGCTTTAAGAGCGCGTGATCTCCGTTTCCGCAGAGGATGGCATCCCCTTGACCTGTGCGGTATCATGAGCATCTAGAACTACGCTTGGACGGCATTCAGGTTGTTCAAAATGTCCGTCCAGCAAGGCCGCAGCGAGCGAAATGCCGAGGCGTACTTCTTAGTACGTCGATTTGAGCGATGGGAGAACGCTGCTGGCGGGCATTTTCAACAACCTGACGAAGAAAGGGGGCGACCGGTCTCGACGGGGATACTGAGGCCGTCGGTGCATGTCGAGCTCTCGGGGACTCGTAAAACTCCGGGAAAATGCAACTGCCAACCAAGAACTGGCACTCGCAGCTTAATTAAGCTGTGACGTTCTTCCATCTGAGGCCCGCGGGGGTGGAAGGGCGCGATGCAGCGGGCTGGTCCAAAGCTGGTGCTCAGCGGCGGCGGACGAGAACCTTCTGGGCTAGCGGCCATTCTAAGCCTGCCGATGGGCGTGGGTGGCTGCGAAATCAAAACGATCGGCTACACATGTAGATCCGGCGCGTTGACGATCTTCGGACAGGGGTTCAACTCCCCTCGCCTCCACCATGGAACTTTGGCCGCGGGTCTCCATCGCTTCAGCCGATGAGGCCCGCGGTCGAGGTCACTTCTCCGGATCCCCTTTTGACACAAGTGGGCCTTGTGGTTGACATCGATTCGGTCCGGGCAAAGTGGCATTCCCGCGGCTTCACGTGTGACGTCTGGACCGACCCGCCCGGCCGGACGTGGGAAGACTATACGCATGGCGTCGACGAACTCGTGATGCTCCTTGACGGGGATGTCGAGTTCGAGATCGAAGGCCGTATCATGCGACCTGCCGTCGGCGAAGAACTCATCATCCCCGCCGGTGTGGTGCACAGCGTGAGGAACAAAGGACGGACGACCTCTCGCTGGCTGTACGGGTACAAGGGAGCGTGAAAGTCCTTCCCGGCCGCGGCTCTGGCGGCCCTTGACACAGTTTTCTAATCGGCGTAAACACGGACCAGCGGCTCGCTATCGGTTTTCTAACGGGAGATCGAGCAGACCGCGGCTGCTATCCAGGTCTCTCGGTGACTTGCCAAGAGAGGAGGGTGGCGATGAGTGACACGACTCCACCTGGTCCGTCTGGCCTGCCGTATCGACGATGACTGGCTCGTCGGTCGCGCCGGGCAGAGCTTCAACATGGCTGTGCCTTTCGGCAATCAGCCTCTCGCGCACTCAGCCATAGACCGAAGCCCGGGACTCGGCACGAGGAACCCAAGTGCCTGGGAATGACGATGGCTCCCCCGACGGGACATCACTTATGCTCGGTTCGCGCAGGTCTTGCGGGCCGCAGCAATCTATGACAGTTCGGGCGTCCTAAGCGCCAATCGCGGGCGGCCTCCCGCCGGTCATGTAAGGCCGCCCGCGCCCCGGCATCGATCCTCTTCTCCCTGCCTAGCGTGGGCTGCCCCTCCACAAGAGATACAACGGAATGCCGGCTGCAACCGTGGCCGCTCCGTACAACGATTCGAGCGGGCGTTGCCAGAGGCTGTACCAGACGAGGGACAACGTGCCAGCCACGAGCAAGGCCGGCAGGACGGGATACCAGGGCGAGCGGTAGAGCGCCTCGTGACCGGCTGAGGTCGTCCGGAGGCGGAATATCGTGGACAGACTGAGCGCCGTGAACAGGGCCAGCACCAAGCCGCTATACACGAGCAATTGCTCGAAGGTCCCGCTCAGGATCAGCACGGAGGCCCACGCCGATTGAAACAGGATCGCGCGGACAGGGACTCCCGTCTGCGGATCCAGCCGTGCCAGCCAGGGGCTGATGACGCCGTCCTGGGCCATCGCCCAATACACCCGCGGTCCGGCCCAGACCATGGCGCTGACCGCGCCCGCAATGGACAGGCACAACAGCCCCGCCACCACCCGCCCGCTCGACGGTCCCCACAAGGCCGCCGCCGCCTTTTCCGCCACCGGAATGATCGGTTCCTGGGCGAGCTGATCAACCGGGAGGGCGAGGAAGTACACGAGGTTGAGCATCAGATAAAGGGCCGCGACGAACGCCGTCCCTCCGATGAGAATTCGGGGCAACGTTCGTCTCGCGTCAGCCACTTCCCCTGCAATGTAGCTCGCGACATTCCAGCCCAGATAGCAATAGAGAACGATCACGAGGGCCACGGCCGAGGCGCCAAGCGTGGGTTCCACCGTGGCGCTAGGCTGAAGCAGGCGGTCCCATTGACGGCCGCCGACGAAGAACGCGCCGATGATCAGCCCTGCGATGGCTACGACTTTCGTCGTCGTGAGCAGGCGTTGCAGCCGTCCTCCGCTGGCGAGGCCGCGGGAGTGCACCAGCGTGAGCGTCCAAAGCAGCGTCAACGACAAGCCCTTGGCGATCCACCCTCCGGTGTCTTCCAGAGCCATGAGGCGGAGCGCGTAGGAGGAGAAGCTGATGGTGGAAGCTGCGACGGCCGCTCCGAACCCAATGGTGAACGATGTCCACCCGCTGAGGAAGGCCACCAGTGGTCCATACGCCTCACGGAGATACACATAGTCGCCGCCGGCCTGCGGCAGGATGGCCCCGAGTTCCCCATAGACCATGGCGCCGCCGATGGCGAAGAGGGCACCGAGCGACCACAACAGCAGGATGATCAGCGGATCGCCCAGTTCGCGAGCCATCAGGCCCGTGGTGGTGAAGATGCCCCCGCCGATAATGTTGCTGACCAACACGCAGGAGGCGGTGAACCATCCGATACTTTGGCGCGGTGCGGTCGGAGGGGCGGCGGAGGTGGGAGGCGGCATCGGAACGCCAGTGTAATGCGTTCGATGGAGCGATTGCGAGCCGCCTTTCCTTTCTCACCCGGCTTGCTTACCATAGGGGCATGGCAGAGAAAAAGACTACGAAATCGGGACCTCGTGCCGGACCCAAGCGGCGGAGAAAGTCGGCAGGGGCCTCGACGGGTCTCGGCGCGACCGAACTGCAGGCTGCCGCCCCTCCTCATGAAGTGGGGGAATTGCATCGCGTCATTGAGGAGGACGGCGGACGGGTCTTGGCGATCTATCGCGAGCCGTATGGCGGCCGCTGGCTGCTCCTGGCGGCGCTGCCGATCGAGTTGGTCGAGCCGACACCCTACCAGCGCAACCTCTCTGACACCCATGTCCGCAAACTGGAAACCGTCATCGGAAAGATCGGGCGGTTCCTCGATCCCATCATCGCCGTCCGGCTCGCCAAACCGGACCAGGCCGCGAAGTATTGGACACCCAATGGTCACCATCGCCTTTCCGCCATGCGTACGCTCGGCGCCAAGAGCATCGTCGCGATCGTGGTCCCGGAGGCCGCCGCTGCCTACCACATCTTGGCGTTGAATACCGAAAAGGCCCACAACCTTCGGGAGAAGGCCTTGGAGGTCATCCGCATGTATACCGAACTCTCCAAACTTGATGATGCGCCGGAAGAGACTTATGCGCTCGAATTCGAGGAGCCGGCGTTAATCACGTTGGGACTGTGCTATGAAGCGCGCCCCCGTTTCAGCGGCGGAGCCTACCATCCGGTCCTCAAGCGAGTGGAAGACTATCTCAAGAAGCCGCTGCGGACCGCGCTGGAGGTACGTCGAGACCGGGCGCGCCGGCTCCTTGAGCTGGACGATGCGGTGATCCAGCAGGTCGACGCCTTGAAGGCGAAGGGTTTGACGAGTCCCTATCTGAAGAGCTTCGTTGTGGCGCGGGTCAATCCCATCCGGTTCCGGCCCAAAGACGCGCCGCCCCTGTCGTTCGATGAGGCGCTGGATCGGATGATGAAGGCGGTGGCGAAGTTCAATCCTGACACGATCCGGATGGACGACGTGGCCAAATCAGGCGGCCCGCCGGAAGAGGGGGAGTGAAGGCCCGCCTTGTTTCTCTGTCTTTGGGCCCTTTAGAATATCGCTTTGATTGCAGGCGAGGAGGACCGATGAGTCTCGCTGACAACCCGTGCGTGCCGTGCCGCGGCGGAGTGCCGCCGCTTCCAACCGAGCGCGCCCAGGCCTTGCTCAAGGAATTGGATCGGGGGTGGTCGCTGAACGAGCGGGGCCACCTCGAGCGGCTGTATACCTTCAAGGATTTTGCGCAGGCGCTCGCCTTCCTGAACAAGGTGGGAGCCGTCGCCGAAGCCGAGGGCCATCATCCCGATTTCTATCTTGCCTGGGGCAAGTGCAAGGTCGAGATCTGGACGCACAAAATCAATGGCCTGACCGAAAGCGATTTCTACTTGGCGGCCAAGGCCGACCGTGAATTCGCCCCATTCCGGGCAGCCGCCACGTAACCGCTGCGACATGGATGAACGAGGCGCGAGATGAGCGACAAGGCACCGGTGGCGCTCGTCAACATGCCGTTCAGCTACTCCAAGTACCCCTCGATCCAACTCGGTACGCTGTCCGCGCTGCTCAAGGCTCAAGGCATTGCGGTCCACTGCCACCATCTGAATGTCCGTTTCGCCCACCGGATCGGCGTGCCGCTCTACGAGGCGATCTGCGAAAAGCGGGCGTTGTTTGGCGAGTGGCTGTTTTCCTATCTGCTCTTCAGAGACAATCCCAAGCGGAACGAGTATCCCCGTGTCTTCAAGCCGGTCTTCGAGCAGTTGTCCGCGCAGAGCGGCCGGCCCATCGGGTACTTCGAGGAGTTAGCGGCGCGGACGGCGCCTCAGTTCCTGACCGAGGCGCTGACGGCTCTGGACTGGGGTCAGTACAAGATCGTCGGATTCACGTCCACGTTCGACCAAAACGTCGCGAGCCTGAGCCTCGCCAAACTGATCAAAGACATCTACCCCGATGTGACCATCGTGTTCGGCGGCGCCAACTACGACGGCGAGATGGGGTTGGAATACTTTCGCGCGTTTCCCTTCATCGACCATGTAGTGGTGGGAGAAGGCGAGGTGGCGTTCCCGGCCCTGGTTCGCCGAGTGCTGAACGAGACGGGCGGTCCGTACCCGGAAGGGGTAGCCTACCGGGAGAATGGCCAAGTCCGGCTGACGCCGAGCCGCGGGTTGTTTTCGGACTTCTCGAGCACCGGCCCGCCCGACTACGACGACTATTATCACCTGCTTGCGGAGCTGGGCGAGGCGGCGCAGGGGCTGGATCGCGTGCTGCTGTATGAAGGCTCACGTGGCTGCTGGTGGGGTGAGAAGCACCACTGCACGTTTTGCGGGCTGAATGCCCAAAGCATGAAGTTCCGAGCCAAGTCGCCGGATCAAGTGACGCGCGAGATGACGTTTTTGGCCAGCCGCTATGACACGGGACGGTTCCGCCTGGTCGATAACATCATCGACATGAAGTACGTGGAGCAGCTGTTCGGGAGACTTGCGGCCGACCATTGCGATCTCGACGTGTTCATCGAGACGAAGAGCAATCTGCAGAAGCAGCAGATCAAGACCCTCGCCATGGGAGGGGTGAAATGCATGCAGCCGGGCCTGGAGAGCCTGAGCCACACTCAATTGCGCGCGATGGACAAGGGCGTCACGCCGATGCAGAACATTGTCTGTCTGAAGTGGAGTTTCTATTACCGGGTGGCGGTGTCCTGGAACATTCTCCTGGGATTCCCCGGGGAAACCAACGAGGACTATCGGCGGCAGATCGACCTGATTCCGGCACTGCTGCATCTGCAGCCGCCCGAAGCCACCGGCAAGTTTTGGCTTGAGCGCTTCAGCCCTTACTATACGAGACCACAGGAGTACGGCATCCGGATCACCGGTCCCGGAATGGCGTACGAATACGTCTACGACGGGCGGCAAGTGGACTTAGCCAAGATCGCGTATGACTTCGAGTACGAGTTGGATCACTGGCCCGTCGATCCCCACCTCTATCAGGAGCTTGTACAGGCCATCGAGGGGTGGCAACGCTTGCACGCGTCGGGTGATCGTCCGTTTCTCTATTATTCCAAAGGCCTCGGCTACGTCACCATCTATGACGGACGGGATCCCAACGCACCGATCCGCCGCCGTTATGACGGGGTCGCCGCACGAATCATCGAGCTGTGCAACGAGGCGCCGAAGAGTCTTGAGCAGCTGCGGCCGTCACTGGAGTGCGGCCAGGATGCGATCGACGAGGCCTTGGCCGAGCTCACGAAGCGCCGGGTGTTGTACGAAGAGCGGGGCAAGTACTTTACGCTGGCAATCCCTGAACATCCTTACCTGTAGCGGGCGCTCCTTCATCCCCTGTTCTGCTTCCATTCAGCGGAATGGGCCAACCCTACTTGAATGCGCAGAGCACTCGTGAAGTGGCTCAGGCATGACCTGGGGGATCTGGTTCCGCGCTGGAGAGGATCTCCGAGAACCGTGTTCCGACGATGTCGGTCACCTTGGCCATGAGGTCGCTCACTTCTTTCCATTCGTCCGGTTGAAGGTCCACTTTGAGCTGAGGATGGATCGCCCACTGAGCATCGACTCGCGTGCCTTTGCGGCTCACGAGCACCCGAAGCAGCTCGACGTCCCACGTGGAAGGCTCGTTCGGGCGATCACCGGGTGCGTCGCCCGCTGGTTGCCCCGAAGGGGGTGTTGCATGTGCCATGGTGTTCTCCAACTCCAAGATCAGATGCCGCCAGCATACCGCAGGGATGGATGAATTGTATATTGCGGCCCGGCGGGAGCGTCACTGGGCCGGGCGCCAGTCTTCTGCCAAGACCGCCAGCATCGCGTCATGAATACGGCCGTTGCTGGCGACCAATTCCTGCCCGTAGATTGAGAGGTCCGCCCCCTGAAAATCGGTGAGCCGTCCTCCGGCCTCCCGGACGATGACCGCCCCGGCCGCCATGTCCCAGGGATTGAGCCGCACTTCCCAGAATCCATCGAACCGGCCCGCCCCCACGTAACAGAGATCGAGTGCGGCGGAGCCAGTTCTCCTGAGACCCTGCGCCTTGAGCGCGAAACGCGCAAAGTGGTCAAGATTGTTGCGGGTCGTTTCCCGGATATCGTAGGCAAACCCGGTGACGAGAAGGCTTTGGTCCAGTGAGGAGGTCGACGAGACGTGGATCGCAGTGCCGTTCAGGAACGCGCCACTCCCTTCGGTGGCAGTAAACAGCTCATCGCGGGTAGGATCATAGATTACCCCCAAGACGCATCGCCCATGTCTTTCCAGTCCGATGGAGACACAGAAGGGCCGGATAGCCATGGGCAAAGTTCGTGGTGCCGTCCAGTGGGTCGATGATCCACAGGTAGGGAGAGTGATCCTCTTCCACCCGTCCACGCTCTTCCGCGAGGAAGCGGTGGTGTGGGTGAACGGTTCGAATCCGGTCAAGGATGCATTGTTCGGCGGCATGGTCTGCATCGGTCACCAGGTTGATGGTCTCCTTGTGCTGGATGCGAAAACCGGAGCGAGCATGCTGAAGGAGTAGATTTCCAGCTTCCTTGGCGGCTGCGATCGCGATCTCGAGTAAGGACTGAAGGGAGGGCTCTGACGATGCCATGAGTGCCCCCATCATAGCACGCTGACGAACGGGCGATTGCAAGGCATTGAAAACTAAAGAATAGAATAAAAGTGAACAAGGCTTTTGCACAAATTCAGCAGAAAGGATTCTTTGGTCAAAACAAAGAGAACAAATTGTTTATGGACAGAATGATTGACAAGGTTTAGAAGCAATGCTATAAAGCAAGCATGCTTTCCTGGGGGCACGCTTGGAAGAGCTAACCGATATTCTCGTCGGCCTCGAGCAGCGCATTAGTGCGTATAGAAATCGATACCAGGAATTGGAGAAAAAGCGTCGCCGGCTCGACGACGAAATCGCAACGATCAAAAAGTACCTCGAACTCGCAGAAACCTTGTACCGCGTCGAAGCGGACAAGGCGAAGCTCGCCAGCCTTTCGAACCAACTCATCACCGACGATCCGAAGGGAGCGCGTCCGGCTCCTGTGATGGACGTCACCGATCAGTCCCGCGAAATCCTTCTCGGCCGCAGCAAGTACGTGGGGAAGAGTGTGCCGGAGGCCGCCTACGAAATCCTCCGTGAGTCCAATCGGGCGATGCATGCCAAGGAATTGGTCCAACGTCTCGGCGAAGGAGGATTGCAGATCAAGGGCAAGACGCCGCTCACGTCCATTGCGACGTCATTGAAACGGGACAAGCGGTTCAGAAAAGTCGGTCCGAACACGTTTGAAGCCTTGGATGACATGCTCATCCAGGCGGTGTAGCGAGACCAGCACAACGACGAAGGGGGGTGAGGCTCTTGGCGACGAAGAAGGCAGCGAAGAAGAAGAAGAAGTAACCCGCCTCGATTCATTCGCCGAGGGTGAGGCCACTCACCCTCGGCGTATTTTTTCCTCGAAAAATCTCTCCAGATCAGTAGCCGAAGCTTACCAGGGCAAGCTGCGCACGGGATGAGATAACGCGGCGGAGCTAGGAGGCTTGAAGGGCGACGACAGGCTGCAGCCGGGGAAGACCGACTGCCGGCCGGCTTTCTGACGCGGGCTCTTCGGTATTGAGGAGCATCCATTTGTCGGGCTGATCCAAAATCTGCTGGACCAGCTTGGTGTGGAGGGCATGACCGGAGCGATCGGCCACGATATGGCCGATGACCGACATGCCAAGCAACGAGAAGTCGCCAATCAGGTCCAAGACTTTGTGCCGCACGAATTCATCGGTGTACCGCAAGCCCGAATCGTTGATGACCCCGTCTTCTGACAAGACGACGGTATTTTCCAACGTTCCGCCCTGCCCCAAGCCACGGGCCCAGAGAGCCTGCACTTCGTTCAGAAAGCCGAATGTCCGCGCGTCGGCGATGTGACGTTCAAACGACGCCGGCGTGCAGTCGTGCACGTACGTCTGCGTCTTGATCAGGGGGTGGTCGTAATGAATCGAATACGTGATCTTGGGTGTGGCCGACGGCTCGATCCTCACACGCTTTGATCCTTCGGAGACTTCCATGGGAGCCATGATCTTCAGATACGGCTGCTTTCGGTTCTGAGCGACCACACCGACTGACTGGATCAACCGCACGAACGGGCCGGCGCTGCCATCCATGACCGGCACTTCTCCAGCGGTGACCTCAATGTACACGTTATCGATGTGGAGTCCTGCCAACGCGGCCAGGATATGTTCGATGGTCTTGACCTGAAAGCCATTCCCGCTGATGGCGGTGCACAGTTCAGTGGGCACCCGATACTCAATGGAGGCCGGAAGAGAGGCACCTGCATGGCCGTTGCGATTCACGAACACGACACCCGTGTTCGGGGGAGCCGGCCGGAGGGTGATCGTAGCCGGTTGACCAGAATGAAGACCCACACCCGAACAGGTTACCGGTGCTGCTAATGTCTGCTGATTCCGCACAGGTCCTCCATCAACTATTCGACACTGGCAGAACAGCATAGCAACCCATGTGCCACTGCTTGTTATGCATAAGATATTGAACTATATACGGAAAACGATGTTTATTGAGAATAGACCTTGTGTTGTAAAAATCACAT